>JALUTL010000120.1 GCA_027016475.1 Candidatus Heimdallarchaeota archaeon | reverse complement strand
TCATTGAGCAGTTCATGGAAATGTTTTCCAAAAAACTGCATTCTGAATGGCTGGCGACAATCATTGCATACCTTTTGCTTTATGTAGTTCCAATAGTATTGCTTATGAGATTTTTGGACACAAGCTTCATTACGGCCTTGCTTCTTTGGGCTTTAATGCTTCCCCTAATTAATGTGGGGGCTTTGGCGGGAACGGGTTTGGGCGAAGACCTTCTTGCGTTGAAGCTTCTTCGGTCATCCAGGGCGTTTAAGGATTTTCGGCAATTGGGTGGGCCAAAAATTTCATTTACTGCTGAAGATGGCGATATCCGGCTCATACCCAACATAGAATTGGGTCGCATGCTAATTGTCCTCTTTGCAATTCAGGCACTGATTACGACATTTTTCTTTGTGCTGTTAAACTTGGGTGAAATATTCGGGTTAAATATACTCCAAAGCGGAACTACCGCCCTTGGTCTTTTGCTTATCCTATCGTTGCTTAACAAAGGCCGGGGTGCCTTGAAAGAAATGTTGGCCGTGTGGAATGAAAGTGGTTTCAAAATCACTACTTTGAGCTTTTTCCTTCCAATATTCGTCTTGTTGGGGGTGGTATTGGCTAGCATTCTGGAAGTGTATGTCAACCTCGACCCTAATTTGCAATCTGCAAGTGTATTTGGAACCTTTGGACTAAACAGGCATCCTAGGTTAGTGGTGATATTTTTGGTAGTCCAGAATCTTATTGTTTTGTTTTCTGCTATTTTCATCGTAAGAAACCCTCCTGGGTCAGCAGAACGCCGTCTCGTCTGGACTGCTCCCGAATTCTATGAGGATGTGGAAGGATGGCTTTCACTTTTTGAAAAGCTTGAAAGTGACAAAGCCCTGATCGCAATGCTTGAACTGGCCCGAAAAGAATTTGTAAAAGATCCAAAAGCCCTGCAGTTGTTCAAGCGAATAATTCAGGAGACAATTGCTTCCCCACGTGAAAAAGTTCGAATTGCCTCTTCACAGGCATTGTTGTCCGCTGTTCAGAGTTTGAAATCCAAGGATGAAGACTTCTATCGGATGGTCATTGATGCAATAGAGGATTCATCTTCAGGGGTGAAGCTTTATGCAACTCGTGCATTGAGGTTGTATATGCGATTTTTGGGTGATAAAGATACGCTGGACGGTCTACATCTGATCATGAGCAAATTGTTTGATCAAGACATTGCAGTTGCGTGGGAAGCAAACCGCGCAATGCAGGAATTGATGAAGGAGCGTAAGGAGATCAGGGGGGCAATTGTTTCAATGATGATTCGAATCATCATGAGGAGATCCGGTGGACAAAATGAACAGGTTATGCAGTTCCTGAACATTGCATCGAGAGATGACGCAACTGTCGGCAAGATGATAATTACGACGCTTATTGTACAACTGTTTGAGGATGAGAATACACCTTCCCAACAGGAAACTGTCATTGAAGGAATCCGCCAAGTTATACGGGCAAGGCCGAATTTAATTGAAGATTTGCTCGATTCACTTCATACTGAACTGCAAAAGCCTGATGATCAGCATAGACTGGTGGCAACCCAAGCAATTTCAAAACTTGCAGAGTTTGTGGGGGACGAGGAGACAATTCAAAACCTTTTGTTGGGTGCGGTTAAAGACCCAGTGGATGAAATCAAGATCTTGGCCTTGACTGGACTGGCAAATTCTATCAAACACCCCACAGAAAATTTGCAAATCATTCATGCAATGGTTCAATCCCTGTTGGACAGTGAACCTACTGAGGAATTCATTCTTCCATGCCTGAGCATTCTCGACAGAATCGTTAAGCTCGACAGCGACTTTAGTTCAACTGCTTACGAATATGCATACAAATTTGCATCTGGTAACTTTTCTCATTCAATAAAAGAGCGGTCACTAGATATTTTGCAGAAAGTCGCATTTTCAAAGCCGAATGCCATCGATGATCTGTTCTTTGTCGTAGAACGAAACATTAAAGCCAACAGTATTGTGGTAATTGAACGGAGCCTGGATCTTTTGAATGTTTTAATTGACATGGATACTGATCTGATAGGGCCTGCATTTCGGTTGGTGTCAAAACTAGAAAATCACTCTGACGATTTTGTCCTTATCAAGGTAATTGAGATATATGGCACTATAGGAAAAACAAGTTTGAACCTTTCCAATCAAATTTTCAAGAAACTGAACCAATTTCTCTATGCAGACCTTTGGCATGTCAGGATGGAGGCATATAGCTCCCTCTTTGAAATTTCCTTGGGCAATCCAGAATACATGGAATCAGGAATTGAACTTCTTAAATCCGCCCTGAAGGATCCCAACAGCCATGTAAGAGAAATTGCACTTGACCACATTGATCGACTTTTGGAAAAAGATCGGTCAAAATCGAAGGACATTTTCTCAATTGCAAAGAAATTCATGAAGGCTAAAGAGAGCCAATTAAGGCAGTCTGCGATACATATTATGGGTACACTTGCAGAAAGGGACATTGAATTGATTGATGAAATCCTTTTGGAAATTCACGGTGTTTTGGAAGAAGAAGACACGTCGTCTCGTTTTGTTGCCAAAAAAGTAGTAAAAACCGCTATGGGTAGAATAGAAACCATGAAACACATTCCAAAATCAGTAGATTCCGCCTTGGATAACATCATAAACGCATGCCTCAAGGCCGCGAACAACTCATTTTCAACAATCAGAAAGGATGCCTATGAGATTTTGGTCATTGTTGCCGAAGCAATCCCCAACCATCCAAAATCTGATCGTATTCGGAAAGCAATTGAAAAAGCCCAAACGAAACAGGAAAAGGATCCTGCTCTTCTTGAATTTTTGGAGGAATGTAGAATTCGAGCCAAACCACCCGTTTATTACAAAAGAGAAGCCGGCCGGATAAAAATCTGAATATGAATTTTTCTTTATCAAAAAAGCCATAAGGGAAAGTTGTATAGTTGGATTAGTGTGTTGAGCCCTCTCCAAATAAAAAAAATGATTATCATTATAGGGAACTTTGCTGTCTTCTTGCTTCTCTCATTTGTATTTGAGGTTTCAGGATTGCTTTTCGCACCAGAAACCCAATCTGTTACTCTTTTTGTGACAATAATTGGATTTGCCATGTTCATTGAGACTATTTTTCTTGTAATGTTGTCTGATCCTGAATCACGCATCGTGCATATTGTTGCAATACTTGCATTGGGTGAGCTTTTCAGCCTTTTTTCTTTCCAGTTGGTCGGCTACAATTCTCCAATATTTGAAAACTATGATGCGACCCATGTGAGTTCACGATTAATGTTATGGATAGTGGGATTTGTTGCTGGCTTGATGGGTAAGGGAATCGGAAAACGACGCTTCAATACTCCTCCCCTTCGAGTTCAAGCATAATCTGTCCGACTTTTAATATGAGTTTATGTTCATCATCACTGACAAACTCATCATCAAGAATTGCTTGCATTGCATTCTCCCATATCTGTTGCCTCGTTCTGAACAGGAAATGCTTGTCCCCTTCGTCGACCATCCCTTGTTCCTGAATTTTTGTGAGAAGAATGTAATATCTTTCTAATCCTTCCATGACCTTCTCTATAACCTTCATCTCTTCTTCAGTTAACTGGTTGTCTTCCAACGCTGTTTGTTTCAATTCTTCCCACGCCTTTTGGAACAGCAGACTCACAACTATGGATTCCATAAATCCAAATTAAAGGTTTCATAATTGGAATGGATAGATTGTGTTAGTTTTCACAATGTTCCATTTGGAACTCTCCATGTTTTATTCTACAGCTGAATCTCCATAATGTTGTTAGTCCGAAAGAACCATTTATCAAGTATCCTTGAAAGGGCAATACATGTCATTACGAGACGAGGCTGAAATGCTGGCACAAAAGCTCATAGAATATCGAAGATTTGTTCATATGCATCCTGAACCGGGCTTCGAAGAATTTGAGACCTCCAAATACATTCAAGAAAGATTAAAGGAATTGGGGCTTTCCCCTAAGGTAGTCGCAAAGACTGGTGTTGTTGCAGAAATCGTAGGGGAGAGGGGTGACAGCAAAACCATCTTGCTACGAGCAGACATTGATGCTTTACCTGTGACAGAAGCAAATGATGTACCATATAAATCAAGGAATGAGGGATTTTCACATGCGTGTGGCCATGATGGTCACGTTGCAGCATTGCTTGGAGCCGCCGAACTTTTGCTGAAGCACAAGAGCGAATTTAAGGGCAAGGTGTTGCTAGTTTTCCAACCTGCTGAAGAAGGACCTGGTGGTGCAAAGCCGATGATTGAAGAAGGTGTCATTGGTTCACCTGATGCTCCTGAGATAGATGCCGCCTTGGCATTGCATGTGACGGCAGAACTTGAAAAGGGCTTGATTGGCATAACTGATGGATTGCTGACTGCTTCTGCCGATGAATTCTATGTCACCATAAAAGGAAAGGGAGGTCATGGAAGCGCACCTCACAACGCTGTTGATCCAATTTTTATTGCGGGCAATGTGATCGTAGGCATACAGGGCTTTCTTACCCGAACAGTTGACCCGGTTGACCATGTTGTATTTACATGGGGCAAAGTTGTAGGTGGTGAACGGCAAAATGTTATCAGTGAAACATGCAGATTGGAAGGTACATTGCGAACTCACAGTCGAGAAGTTCGGCAGAAATTACATCAAACCATCCCTGAATTCATAAAGCAAGTTGCAAAAACATATGGCGGCGATGCAGTAGTAGAACTGGTTACTGGATATGACGTTGGCATCAATGACAAAAGAGTCAACGATTCAGTAAGAAAGGCGGTCTCAAAACTGTACTCTCCAAACAACATCATTGATACGGGCGCTATCATGGGAGCTGAAGACTTTTTTGAATTTTCATTGGGAGGCAAAATCCCAGTTGCCATGTTCTGGCTGTTTGCAGGAAACAAGGAAAAAGGTTTTATCCATGGCAACCACAGTAACCATTTTGATTTTGACGAAGAGGCACTTCCTATGGGTGCGGCAATACTTGCGGAAGCGGCCATTGATTTTCTTAATTCAGATGATTAAAACCGGCATGTGAATCTTTATTTCGTTGTATCTGAGATGTGATTTTGGTGATAGATTGGTTTCCCTTGACAAAATTAAGCTGTCTGTAATAAAATATGCAACAGAAGATGAACAGAAGGTAAAAACAGCGGTGATTCAATGTCTACCCAATCAATTTAAAGGGCAGAATCTGAAATTCAAAAAAACTAGTTTGATCGGACAATATGGTGAACCTATTATCATGCTAGAATTGACAGAATCCAAAGGGGCAAATCAAATCTTAGATCATATTTTTTCTCTTCTTACTGAAACAGAGAAAAAAAGATTGTTGAATGAATTTAATTTCCGTTTTGATTATGATGCCAATACTTTTCACTTTAGGT
>JALUTL010000119.1 GCA_027016475.1 Candidatus Heimdallarchaeota archaeon | reverse complement strand
GTTTATGGCTTCTTTCAGTTTCCAATATTTTCCGTCATAATTTGTTACCTCTTGGGTAAGCATCAATCTCAGAATTTGAAGAGCATCCCTTAGCCTGTCAACTCTTTCTCCAGGAGATGGCATTCCTCGCCCCCCTTCCATGAGATCATATCCCACATATTCTGGTTCATTCCACCCTGCTCCTATCAGCAAATCATACCTTCCATCTGTCATATTGTCCAAAGTTGCAACCGATTTTGCCAAATAAGCGGGATTTCTCAGACTGTTGAAAAGAACTATATGCCCAATCCTGATCCTCTTTGTCAGAATTCCGATTCCCGTCATTGCAGTCCAAGCCTCCAAATAGGGCTCTTTTCCCTGATCTGCGAAGCCATGCACATGATCATTGATGAAAACACCATAATATCCCAGTTCCTCTGCTTTTGTTGCCGTTTCTAACATCTGCTTAAAAGTTGGTGCCCGTATATACAATCCGAAATCCATAAAGGCAATTTATAACATTCCTTTTGAATTTCTGCATTCACCCCATAAAACCTTGTCTTCCCTGGGACTCGAAGCAAAAATGCATCACAACCATTCTCGGAATTGCCGAGAACGTTCTGCCTTTATATATGACAATTCCAATTCATCAATTATGGAACAACTCAAAAAAGCATTTGAGGACGCAAAACTCTATGACAAATACGTATACTCCAAAATGTATGGGCAAGGAAACATACTTTGGGGATACTTGGGATTTGTAGGTTCTCTTCTCTCATATTTCATATTGGTAATCAGCAATGCAATTGACATTGACCCTGATTTTGCAGGTGCTGGAATTGGCATGCTTTGGCTTGGTATTGTCAGCTTTGGCCTGCTTTTTGCATTCAATATCAGACCAGAAGAAATGTCCAACATGACTAAAAAGCCCAAGGAATCAACTTTTCTTTGGATTGCATGGCCTGTAGGTTTTGCTTTTGGTGCAATCGGTGAAGGGCTTGCTTGGCAACTGGAGTGGGTTAATACGCCAGCCATCTTTGCTGTAACTGTTGGTCTCATTTTCGGGAATTTGGCAAATTTTGTCGAATTAAAGCAAAAAATGACTCTGACAGCCCCCATTCTGATGTTTGGTACTTTGTTTGGCATCATACTTGTACCTTATCCGTATGAAATGCTTATTTTTGGCATTGGTGCTTGGTTACCTTATTATATAATCGGATTCAAAATCTACAAGATTGATTTGCCAAAAATGCTTAAGGGATAGTCATGGATTTTGCTGATCTCCCTAAGGAATTGTCTCAATTCAAAGATATACTCCACCCTACACGCCTAGCTATTCTGCTTATTCTTTCAAAACATCTCAAGGCCTCTGCATCTGATCTTCGAAAAAATCTTGGTATTCCTTGGGGAACTTTACACTCACATGTTCAGGTACTTGTGCAAAATGGGCTTATTTCTGTAGGAAGGGAATTTGTCAATGGGAGATCCCTTGTTGTTCTCCTTTTGGAGCCAAAGGGGGAAAACCAACTAAGAAAATTTAAGGATGTATGGAATAGGTTTCAATAATAAAAATTCA
>JALUTL010000118.1 GCA_027016475.1 Candidatus Heimdallarchaeota archaeon | reverse complement strand
TCCTATGGGTCTATCAGTCTAAATTTCATGCTTGCAAGGGCTTTAGCAGCAAAAAGGTTGAATACATTGACATGTACGGGAGAAGGGGGCTATCCTGAAGAGCTAGTACCATATGCAGATTATGTTATTACTCAAGTTGCAACCGGTTTGTTCGGAGTTAGAGAGCAAACCATCCAAAGAGCGCCTATGGTTGAATTCAAATATGCACAGGGAGCGAAGCCTGGTTTGGGAGGGCATCTACTTGCAGACAAGGTAACTGCCCATGTGGCGAAAATGCGCGATTCAATGGAATTTTCCAGTTTGTTTTCTCCATCACCATTTCATTCAGTATATTCAGTCGAAGACCATAAAAAACATGTTGATTGGATAAAAGTCATTAATCCGCATGCATTAGTTTCAGTCAAGGTTTCAACACCTAAGGATGTTGAGATGGTGGCTATTGGAAGTTATTATGCGGGTGCTCATATAATCCATATAGACGGTGCGTTTGGCGGTACTGGCGCTGCACCAGAAATTGCCAAGAAAAATATTGCCATGCCAATTGAATATGCAATTCCAAAAGTTCACAAATATCTTGAGCAGGAAGGTGTCAGGGATGAAATAACCCTGATAGCTTCAGGAGGTATCCGGACGGCATATGATGTTGCCAAAGCCATAGCTTTGGGAGCAGATGGTGCGGTAATAGGTACAGCAGAAAATATTGCAATAGGATGCACCCATTGTGGGAATTGTGAAAGAGGACGCGGCTGTCAAATTGGCATTGCTACCTCAGATGAGGAATTAGGGCTTTACCGCCCATTAGAATGGAGCGCGGAGAGATTGGTGAACATGTACAAAGCGTGGAAATATCAGTATGCAGAAATTTTGGCAAAGTTAGGGCTGAAGCGAATTGAAGAGCTAAGAGGACGCACAGATCTTCTCTATTACGGAGGGAATTAAAATGGAGAAACTCATAGCTTCTCGAAAACAAATGGTTGAAGGATTGAACATCCCTTCACAGTCTACAGAAGGTGAAGGAGGATGTGGAGTTGTTGGATTCACATCTTCAGTCCAGGTCAATGGCAAGCATTTGTTGACGGCTTTACGGCAAATGACAAATCGAGCAAACGGAAAAGGTGGTGGCATCGCAGCTGTCGGAATGGATCCAAAATTCTTTGGAGTGGATCAACAAACCTTGGATTCCAATTATCTTATTGTAGTTGCATATTTGAATGAAGTCATCAAAGAAGAGCTTGAAGCAAAATACATATTTGACAAATTTGATTTGGTCACTTCTGGGCGATTTGATCATATTTCAGATTTCAAGGAAATTGGGTTGGAAGTAAAGCCTCCAGAAGTTCATTATTACCTCGGGTTTCCAAAACAGGAACAGCTCAACAAATTTATCCAAAGCAATGAACTTGAAGATTATGACATCGAAGACATTATGGATGAATACGTATATCAAAACTCATTTTTACTTAACAAGGAGTATTACGCGTCTTTAGGTGACAAACATGCCTTTGTTCTGTCTCATGGAAAGAATCTTTTGGTACTTAAATTGGTAGGGTATGCAAGTCAAGTCATTGAGTATTACAAGCTTGAGGAATTTAAAGCCCATGTATGGATTGGGCACCATCGGTATCCAACAAAAGGAACAGTCTGGCACCCAGGAGGCGCGCATCCATTTATTGGGCTAAACGAAGCATTGGTACACAATGGGGATTTTGCCAATTATCATGCTGTCGCAGAGTATTTGGCCCAAAGAAACATTTACCCTCTATTTTTGACCGATACTGAAGTTGCGGCCTTACAGTTTGACCTTTACAGCAGAGTGTACAAATATCCTATTGAAGCAGTAATTGAAGCGTTGGCCCCAACAACTGAGAGAGATTTCCTGATGCTGCCATCCGAGAAACAGGAACTGTACAGAAAAATTCAATTCAACCATATTCACGGATCACCAGATGGCCCATGGTTCTTTATCATAGCTCGACACAACCCGAGGTTAAAAAGCTATGATCTCATTGGAATTACCGACACATCAATGCTGAGGCCCCAAGTCTTTGCAATCCAAGAAAACGAAGAAAGCATTGGTTTAATAGCATCAGAGCGACAAGCAATTGATGCAATACTGCGGTCATTGTCAGAGGAGGATACAAGATTTGGATCCAAGGCGGACGTGTATTGGAATGCAAGAGGAGGAAGTTATACAGATGGTGGTGCATTCATTTTTTCATTCGACCCAGAGTTGAGAAAAATGATCTGTACGAATAAATTCGGCCAGGTTGTCCAAGTTCCGCCAAAGAAGGATGGGAAGGAGATATTGGACAGAATCCGCCCATTCTTGGCCAACTCAGAAAATCCAATATTGTTGGATGCAATGGAAAAAGCAAACGGAATATTCGAGCTCGTGAAACAATTGACAAAGTCGATTTCAGATGATTTGTCAACAACATTCAACATTTACGAAGGGTTGTCCTATCTATTGGACATTTATCATCTAATCCCGTATTCAGCAAATGGGAAATTAAGAGGAGCCATTGAAGACGGAATTGTTAACGCTTTGAACAGATTCCCATCAATTGAAGCAACCAACAGTAGCCCTTATGTTAGAATTTCCATTTCGAACAAAGATTCAATTCGAGAACCAAAGCCTCACGAAAAAGCGTTATTAATCGATATGAAAGGATTTGACCCAGAAGGGGAAAATTCAGCCGCCCTAGTTATAGTAGAAGCGTACAAACTGGGATGGAAACATGTAATCACCTACAATTGGAGAGGCCAGAGATTCTGCGGGAGCGGACTGGGGCCCGGTTCCGACGGCTTTAGAATAGATGTTTATGGAAATCCGGGGGATTATTTGGCTTCCGGCATAGATGGAGCGGAAATATATGTTCACACAGCCGCCCAAGATCAAGTGGGACAAATCATGCGGCGAGGAAAACTAGTAATTTATGGAGATGTAGGTCAAACGTTCATGTATGGTGCAAAGGGTGGAGAGGTTTTTGTATTGGGGAATGCAGCTGGTCGCCCCATGATAAATGCAGGAGGAGCTCCTAAGGTAGTGATTAATGGGACATGTCTGGATTATTTGGCTGAATCGTTTATGGCAGGTGATCCGCTAAAAGGAGGCGGTTTTGTTATTGTCAATGGATGTAAATTCAATGAGGAAGGTCAGCCAGTAGATTTGGAAGTTCCCTATCCTGGAGGAAACCTGTTTTCTCTTGCATCTGGCGGGGCAATTTACATACGGGATCCCTATCTCTTAGTAAGTGAGGATCAATTGAATGGAGGAAAGTTCGATCAGTTGAAAGAAGGAGACAGAAAATTACTTCTGGAATACTTAGAAAAGAATCATGAGCATTTCAGATTTTATCCCCTGACCAAAGAGCAATTATCCACTGTCCACTCGCCAGAGCCCGATCTACCTTATCTTAAAATTGTCCCTGTAAAGCTAAAAGAACTTTCCTAAGCCTACAGTTCGTACATCTCTGGATTGAAGTTCTCGTTGAACACCGGTTCAGGCTCAGATGCCTCCACCTTGTATTGTTGAAGTATGATTTCCCGCCATTCCTGTGCAATCTTTTTGACTTCCTCAACATCAAGCTCAGTTGAATAGACATGCATGGCCAGCCAATAGTCTCCGTTTTTTTTTGGATGACTTTTGAAATAGCATTGTGGATATTTCTTCACCATTTCCTTTGTTATCTGGGAAATTCTTGATTCACCGACTCCATACAGGTTGAAACCAATTTCGGCCAATTGTGCTTTGCCAAATCTCGAAATCAGTTGAGGCAATATTTCTTGGGTGAATATGGATTTCATTTCTCTAGGCACACCAGGAAGTGAAAACCACAAAATACCTTCAGCCTCAAACATTGCACCGGGAGCAGTACCTTCCAAATTTTTCAAAGGAATGCTTCCCTTAGGCATCATTGCCATTTTTCTGCGTGATTCACCGACTTGGTCTGGTGCAACATTCATTCTATCAGCGATCATCTTCAGTGCAACTTCATTGAGTTCTAAATTTCTTTTCAAAAAAGAACTGAGAGCCTCGAACTGTATATCATCGTGTGTAGGCCCCAACCCTCCCATCACAATGATTACATCAGGTCTATGAGAAACAAATTCCCTCAAGGAGACATGAATGTCTTCCACATAGTCACCGACAGTCACTATCCTTCTGAGCCTATAGCCAAGCTTTGCAAGCTCCAAACCAATATACGCCGCGTTTGTGTTGACAGTTCTCCCTATCAGGAGTTCATTGCCCAAACACAGGAGTTCTACTGTTGCCATTGCAGTCTTCCTTTGTATCCCGAAATATAAGATGTTTTAGGACATTACCACGATTAAAACAATAAAACCAATCCAAATTTCCGTTCAGATAAAATGATGATCCGACTTCTCAGAAACTTGCGGCTCATTTTCCTTGGGCTGAAATCGGGCCAAGATTCGATTGATCAATGATGTAGTCGAAAGGCCCTCAACTTCAGATTTCAACCTAACTACCTTGATTGTGCCCAATCCTCTTTTTGCCAAATCTTGTCGTAATCTCCCTAGGTCATAATGTTGATCTGCACCAATTGCAATAATGTCTGGTTTGACTTTGTCTACAGATGAAAGATGATCGGTTTCATGTCCCAATAATGCCAAATCCACAATTGTAATGTGATTCATCATCTCCAACCTTTCTTTTTCGCTCATTATTGGATCTCGTTTTCTAGATGAAATGGTTACTGTTCTAGCCAATATTACTATCAGTACATCTCCATATTTTTTTGCCTCTTCCAAATAATGCAAATGGCCAATATGAATCAAATCAAATACCCCAGATGCCATCACTCTTGCCATTCCTTCCACGCCTCTACAATTTCATATCCTTCCAGAAATATAAATCCATTTTCCTCCGCATACTTCATTGCATCTTTTTTCTTTAAACTTTCCCCCATATCAAGCATTTCACATCCAGCCATTACAGGGGTTATTCCTGCCATTTCTGCCAGAGCAACGCCTAGTTCTGTATGGCCCTGCCTTTCGTTCAATAATTGCTTGGTTGCAATGCAGATTGGCACATGCCCGGGGCTGCGGAAACGCTGCCCAAAAATACGCTGCGCTTCCACATCTCCCAGATCCTTGATTTCCTTTGCAAGTTTTGCGAATTCTGAAATTGTTAATGCTCTGTCAACATCTCTGATGCCTGTAAATGTTTGCCTGTGATTGATCGTGAGTGAGAAAGATGATTTTGTATCGTAGGGAATATCATTTGGTATAAGTTCTTTAAATACAGGCCATTTATTGGAACACTTATATATTATATCTGCCAGATAAGGCAGGCCCAGCTTTTCCGCTAATTCATATTTTAACATTATGAAAATGAGTCCCCCACCATCTTTTCTCATTCTATATATTGATTC
>JALUTL010000117.1:10015-35960 GCA_027016475.1 Candidatus Heimdallarchaeota archaeon | reverse complement strand
AAAAATTTCTGACCAAAATACATAACTTACCGAAAAACATTAATGCCTAAAATTCTCCACAAATAATAAGGGCTCGTGGTCTAGCTCGGTTATGACGTCGCCTTGACGTGGCGAAGGTCCCCTGTTCAAATCAGGGCGGGCCCATTTTTTTCATATTACCCTAACCCTATTAAACCCTTGATTTGTACAGAGATGTTATAATTCACTTTCAAATTGTTCTCTGTAATCTTATATACAAACACTTCAGCGTTAACATGAGGAATGAATTCAGCAAAAGTACAGTCGACAAATAGGAGACAACGTTCAGAAATTTTGCTGACTAATGCAGTAGCTTTTAATTTTAGGAGTGATTCAATTTCTAGGACAAATGTTGCAATTATTTTTCCTGCAAATGCAAGAAAGGTGTATATAACTAAGACAATGTTTCCGCACATTCGGCTCAAACCTGCGAAGATCTATACTGGTGAATTGTTTACTGAAGTGCAGAAAGAGTTTGAAAAGCGTGAAGAACACATGCTGTCAAGACTCAAAACAACTGATGAATTAATTTTCAAAGATGAATTTGGCAAGCTAAATCTTGATTATGTAGAAACCAATAAAGGTGAGAAAATTGATGAATGGGTACTATTCGTAAAGCAAGAAGTCTATGAAGAGTATCTTAAGGAAACATTTGAGGGAAAGGCATTCAAACGTGCCCTGAAGTATGGAGTGACTCTTGAGGAGTTGGTCAAGAGACGGATCGCACAGCTCATGGATGCACTCAAAGATATGGATGCAGATGATTTTGCACAAGATAATGGTATCCAGACGCTGTTCAACATCAAGAATCAAAATGTTCTAAAGGAAATTCACAAAAATGTGCTGAAATCTGGCATCACGAAATTCAGAGAAGGAATATACTCTCTGGATGAGATAAAGAACACGTTTCCAGGGGAATTCGGGATTAAATATGACAAACTGTTCAAAGATTTTGAAATTGATGACGAGGTGATAGCAGAAGGGGCTAGTGCTTCCTTCACCGACAAGGCGATGTATTTGTACACTGCAATATTGCATTATGATTTCGGGAAAAACATCTTTCGGGCACAGTTCCTCAGGGACAGGAACCTGTTGCTGTTCAACTATGGACGCAACTATGCCACCAATAAGTTGGAAAAGTTTCTTGGGAAAAACCAACAATTGATTGACATTGAGGCGACCCATGTTTTCGGGCAGCGGATCATCAAGCGGTTTGATGAGGTATCCCAAGGCAACAGTGAACTGGTCTCTCCCCAATTGGTCAACAAGGCAAAGGAAATGTTTTCGCTCACCAATCCCAAACTTGAGAGCTACATTGAAGTGATTGAGGAGGCCTACGCAAAAAGTGTAAGGAAACGAATGAACGCTGCATTGGAAACGGACAAGATTGGTACTGACCAGTTCATTTTGTTTTCGATCAATAAGAAAACCATCGAAAGCATCCTTGCAGAGCAGAGCGGAAAATTGAATGAGGCTGAGCTTCAAGTGCTCAGGATGATTCTTGAAACAGAGCCACACCCCAATCGTTTGATCATGGTCGAGGACAAGATTCCCGTCAAACCAAGGGAAAGTGACCATCTGTACACCAATGAGTTTGGAGGTGTTCAGGTCACCTCCATGCATGACTTTGGTGTGGGACACCTTTCCCGGCTGTTTCCAGACAGCAAACGCTATGTTGCAGATGCCTTTGGCAGTTGGACAGAGAATATTGAAATTGCACTCAAGAACATCAATATTGAAGACCTGCATCGGTCATTCGCCAACTTTCCGTTAATGGACACGGCAATGCTCAAACAGGCGGCTCTGAACCCTGCAGATGACTTGATGTGGCAATTGGCAGGAACAGGGCTGAAGCAGGCTTGGATGGAGGCATTGGGCATCACCGATGAACACGTCCTGAGAAATGCCAAAGTAAGGTTCAAAACAGGAGGAGAAACAACTGTGGGCAACCTGATAATTCAGGAGATGACTGCCTACACCCAGATGCTGAACCGAAGGATTGAGCTGTCGCAGCTTGAGCAGTTCCTGCATGATGGGCGCATACCTATTGCTGACCCAACCCGAATACCAGAATATAGAGCAAATCCAGTTTTTCTTTCAGTGGTTGACGCTGCTAATGCAACAGCAGACCAGCGCAGGCTTGCAGTTGATGCTGAACCGGGAGCATTCATCGAACTGTCGCCTGATGCCAGGCAGATGAGAACGGATTCTAACGGTAGATTCCAATTCGGTTTTGAGGTGTTCAAGCTTGATGACAGTGGAAACACAATCCGTTTGGCAACACAGCCTTTCATTCTGGACGAAAAGAGGATGGCCGATATTTTGGCAAATGACGTCTATGCTGATTTTGTCCATATCGTCGAGGTCTACACCCAAAGGGGGGAATACAACTTGATGGGCAAGTCCCTCGGTTTCACCGACGATGAGATCATCCACATCGAAGAGGCATTGGAGCTTCTCGACAGGCTCCACCGGGATCTGCGTGAAGGGAATGATGTTCATCAGGCACTTGCTGATCTTCAACAGTCACCGGTGTGGAACCTGATGGCCAACCGATTCAGGGAAGTCCAGCTTAACCTGCTCATCCGTGATCCACCAAATGGATTGATGGGACTCGTCAGCAACATCATGAGAATAGACGGACAGGATGTCTACGCCCCGATCACCAAGGTATTTGATGCCAGCGGCTACTATGCACGCAAGCATGTCGAGAACCTCTATGTCAACAGCTCTCGCTTCCCCTATGGATTCGATGAGTACAACCTCAGGTTCCTCAACCCGTTCCGTTTGCAGGGGAACACCAAGAACATCAAGGGGGTCAATCCTGAAAATGTGCTGCAGGTGATCGGTTTGGAGGCCATTGATTTGAGGCAGAATGTCGATGATTTTGCTGAAATGTTCCTTGCATTGCAGGGATTGGCAGGAACAACTGAAACAGGAAAAACCATTGCCTTCACTTCTGATGGAATGAAGCTCGTAAAGCGTAATGGAATCAAAAAGATGCCTCCAAAAATTGAAGATATGCCACGACTCTCTGATGAGTTGCTCCATCTCGACAGGCTTTCAGAAATCATCGCCGCTTCTGGATATTATTCACTTCCATCTCTTAGTAGAAGGGGAGCTGGACTTGGTGCTCTTGGTGTACCATATCTGACACCCGCAAAAGAAGGAAAAACCAAGGTTGATGTCGGAGACGAAATTTTGAGGGAGTACGTTCTTGGTGGCAAATACATTGCTTTCAGTCCTCCCTTTTATAAAAAATCACTTACCAAGTTTTCAGAAGAAGTAGGAAAATCAACAACAGAATTAAGAAGGATGCCTGATGCAGAATTCAACCTGTTTGTCTGGAAAAACTTGCGAAATGACATTGGGGACTGTGAGAGCTGTATTGATCTGGCCGGAGGAATCGGAATTGAGACCATGAAATACTTCGGATCAGAATATAAGCTCGTCATCGGAAAGTATCTTGCTCCCTTTGCAGACTATGTCACCAAGGAATCGTATGACGAAATGTTCAAGCTTGTCAGTGAAAGCTATGGCCCCCCTCATGTAATCAACAAGGGATCTGTCATTCTCTATTATTTTGATTTGATCATGAACAATCCAGATAAGGAACTGCTGCTGGAAGCTGATCCGGAACACCTGCCTGAACTCATTCAGCTGTTTGGTGCCGATATTGACATCACTGAACCTATCAAACTGTCGGATATCAAACTAAGGTCACCGAAAATCGAAAGTTCAAGACCTCATTCCATCTTTAGGCATGTTATCATGTCTCAAATAGGTGCTATAAGGCATTACATCAGAATGGTTCGGAACGAACTTGTGTTTGATCTTAGCCGATATCTCCAAAATGTCATTGCAACTCTTCGAAGAGCGGAAATAGTTAACCTTAGCAAAAAAGACCCCTTCTTGGCTCTCTACTTTGCCTTTCAGAGGGCATCCAGAATTGGTGAACACAGAGCTGCCATAGCTCCTTCTGGCACCTTTGTGATCGATTCTACCAAAGGGAGTGGCACCATTGTGCCCATTGTTGTCAACATCGGGCAAACCACCAAAGATGAGATAATTGAGACAATAACACAGACAATTGCAGAATTCAATGATTTAAGCAACGATCAAAAAGAGAAAATCATTGAGTTTGTATTTTCTCTCAGACATCCATGGTTTTCCAAAATAGACAAATATCTCCCTCAGCAAGAATCGAATTGGATAGTGAATGTCATTGAAAGCATCATTAAATATCTGAATAAAATAATTTAAGGCAAATTTGTAGTCCATCAAGGCAAAGCCCATTTTTCCAATGATGATGCTTGATCAAACTTGACCAAAATCCTTGTTTGTACAATTTTTAAGTTGAAAGGTTCAGAATTTATTTCTCGATTGTCTTTCAGAATGCATTGCTGCCTTTGAAATGGTTGGTTATTTTTATTGTATGTGATGAGAGAATTTTAGAATGGCTAGAAAAAGGTTTGTATGTAAATGATTTCAGTGCGAGTTGAGTCGATCTATTCGGTTGGGTTGGCGAAAATACTTTTGGACAGCGGCGAGGACATTCAGTTGATTTCGCCCAATGAAGAGCTTGTTTCCTTGCTCGGTGTAACTCCTCATGTCGACACGTTTGATGTGCACATTGGCGACTTGGAGGATCGTTCAGGTTTACAGATCAAAGGAGAAAAGGACGCTGTGGATCGTGTCCTGTCAATTTTGCGCAAAGTGTTGACAGATTCCTTGGCGTTTCGCTATGATTTGGAGCAGGATGCCGTGTATACCGCGGTGGTCAACAATTTCCTGCCACACAAGAAGGTTGGTTTCTTGGATTTGGGTGATGGACAAACGGGTGTGATGTTTGCCCCGCGGTTGCGAACGGGTTTACGGATGATTGTGCAGGTCAAGGAACTTCCGTCTGAAAGCGGGAAATTTCCTGTGTGTTCAGACCAAATCAATTTGGCAGGTCAATACGTGATATTGGAGAAGAGCCGGGATGGAGAATTTGTTCGGGTCAGCAAGAAGATTCTTGGGGATCTTCGTGACCGGATGCACATGATCGGCCAGCGGCTTCGTCCTTCTGGTTTCGGTCTGATTTTGCGTACCAGTGCAACAGAGGTTGGCGAGAATGTTTTGGCAGGAGAGATTCGTGAGCTGTTGAAAATCTGGGATCGTGCAGTTGCCCGTCTGGAGGAAGGATCAATTGGAAAAGTGACTTCGGGAGAAACCTTGGTCACCCTGTTGCTGCACTATGAAACGAAGTTGAAATTGGATGAGGTTCGTTCTAAGGTACAGCCTGTCATGCCTCGTTACCATGCATTCAAGTCGTATTCGGTCGCATCAGGCTTTGGTGCAGACTACATGCTTCATTTTCTGGATAGGGTTGACAGGGCAGAAGCTGCCGAGGTTCTTGAGGCCATGATCATGGATCGCGATTACAGGGTTGATACGCCATTGCGTGCAGAGTTTCGGAAAATGGACGGAACCCAACAGGATTTCATTCTTGGTCTGATAAAGGAAAAGGGCAGGATATTCCGGCTTAGGAAAGATTTGGACGCGTACTTGGCCGAAGCTGACAGCAGTAGCTTTGTGGTGTATGAAGGCGACTACATCGAAACATTTCTGGCCAAAGGGTCTTGGACAGTCCATTACAGGTACTATTCAAATGACGGGTCATTTATTGGTGACAGGATTGTTGTGGTTACGCCCATTGACTTGTCCTTCAGGGGCAAAGTTCGGACAACAGAGTTCGGAATTGAGGTGTATCGTGATGGTCAAAGCGGTGCAATTGATGTGGTTACAGAAACGGATGCTGACCTGTTGAATGACGGGATCATCACGGCAGACTTGGACATCAAGCTTGGGGAAGTGATGGAAAAAGTATTGACGTCACTTCGCTCCTCACCCACTCCTGACCCGATCATCATAATGGATTGATCCTCGTGGATTGCATTCAAATCCGGTTTTTCTCGATGGGATACTTTATTTTGGAGAAAGTGAAGGTGAAGTACAGATGACGAAAGACAAGTTTGTGTTCCCTGCCGACAAGCTTGGTGTGGAAGAAGAATATCTTCCGGCAGAGGGGACATATCTGGAAAATCATGAAATCAAGGCTGCCATCTTTGGAGAGGCATTTCTGGATCGGGAGCACTACAAGGCTACCGTTTTTTCGAAAGGTGGCAAAGCCAAGATTCCACATGTGGGCGAGATTGTTGTTGGTGTTGTCCAACAGGTTCGGAAGGTTTCTTTGGCAATGGAAGTCCATTTTTTGGGCGAAGAGGAAGTCTTTCCTCCCTACAGCGGTGTGCTGCACATATCCAACGCTTCCCGAGACTTTACCTCTTCCATGGATGAGCTTTATGCATCCGGCGATATTGTCCGTGCAAAAGTTGTAGATGCCAAAACAGTTCCCATTCAGTTGGAAACCAAGGGGATCAATCTTGGCGTTATCTATTCACTTTGCCAGAAATGTGGTTCAATTACAGAAAAGATATCGAAAGACAAGCTTCAATGCACCAACTGCAACTTGGTGCAGCTCCGCAAAACTGCCATAGACTATGGAAAGGGCATTCTCATAGATTAGAGATGATGAGAATTGGAAAGTGACATTTCCAAGGCAATGGAACTGATCGAAAACGGCAAGATCAAACGAATCGTTGGCTACAGCCTTGATTATTGGTTGGTGACGGGAAGTACATGGGACTACTTGGTTATCGGAGACAACTATTGCACCTGTGACCATTTTATAGTGCGATGCCTAAAGGAAGCTGGTTCAATATGCTACCATATCCTAGCAGTGACTATGGTTGACCCTTCGATGGTAGAGCAGATTGAGCTTTCGGAAGATGAGCTTGTTCACCTGATTTTTCGAACCTCTCCTTTGGAATACACCAAAGAAAACCCATAAGAAGGAAAAACCATAAGTGGATTTATGGCCGAAAAGGAAGATGTTGCAGAGCCGAGCGACATCAATGTGAAAGAAATTGCTGAATACCATAGGCAAGTGAAGAAAGAGCTAGGGGACGATATTCCTCTTGGAATAAGCATGGAGACGCTGAAGATGAATTACCCTGCTTTGTACAAGGATATGGTGGAAGGAAGGAAAATCGCTTTGACTGTTGAGGAAGATGAAGAGGAGGAGGAGGAGCCGACAAAAGACATGTTCAGGGGATACATTCCCAATGTATATGACTATCTGGCTAGAGCAAACACTGTAGAGCAGTGCCTAGAAATCATCGATTATTTGGAAAAGAAGGGGGAAATTGAAACTGATCTTGCTGACAAGCTTCGTGAGCAGGCCCAAACACAGGGAGCTGACAGCTTTGGCACCCGCGCACCTGGATACTATGACTCAATGGCCCGACGTAAAACTCTATCTTAACTCTTTTAATATCTAGGGTTAACTGTATTGTAGAGATTAGGCAACTTGCCGATGGCGATTTGCCCTTAATCGAGGTGGAAAAATGGAAAATTTCGATACAAAAAACTTCCGACACCTGGTTCGTATATATAGTACGGACCTTCCTGGCGATGAGGTAATCCGACTCGCCTTGACGAAAATCAAGGGTATTTCTCGCCGTACCTCCGGTGCTTTGTTGAGGGCTGTAGGTATTCCCGAGAATATGAGAGTTGGATATATCACCAATGAAATGATAGAGCGGATTGAAGAGGCATTGTCAGACCCATTGGCTGCAGGGCTTCCTGAATGGATGCTCAACCGCAGAAATGACCCTGAAACCGGTGAAAACACGATGCTCTTTGAATCTGATCTTCTTCTCCAAAGAAAGACCGATATCGATAAGATGATCAGGAAGCGATCTTGGAGGGGTGTTCGTCACTCCCGAGGACTCAAGGTTCGCGGACAGCGCACCAAGTCAACAGGAAGAAAGTCTGGATCCTTGGGTGTATCCAGAAAGAAGAACTAGGTGATTTGCTATGGGTGATCCTAAACGAAGCAGGAAAAAATACACAACCCCTGGTCATCCCTACCAGAAGGCTCGATTGGAAAGTGAGCTCGTATTGATGGGTAAATATGGCCTGAGAAACAAAAGGGAAATTTGGAGGGCCAGAACAAAGCTCGGAACCTACCGAAAGCAGGCAAGGGAATTGCTCGCACTCGAACCTGAAGAACGAGAGATTCGAGGTAAGGTCATTCTTGACAAGCTTATCAAATTGGGTATTCTTTCAGAAGGTGCCACGACAGATGACATTCTTGCCTTGGATGTCGAAGATTTCCTGAAAAGACGACTTCAGACCAGAGTTTATGAGCTTGGTTTCGCCAAAACCATCTATCAGGCTCGACAACTGATTACTCACAGGCATATTATGTATGATGGACACATCATCAACGTCCCTGGATTCTTGGTTCCAAAACACATGGAAAAAACAATCCAATATGCCCCCCATTCCCCATTCAACGACCCCAACCATCCCATGGCTGTCGTGGGCCATGCAAAGGATTCCGCAGAAATGACGGAAAGCGAGGTGAGCAGCTAAAATGAGTGAAGAACCAAAACCGGAAGAAAATGTGGCCCCCACTTCTTCAAAGAAACAGCAACAGCCAAAATTCGGTGTTGCCCACATCTTCTCCTCATACAACGATACAATTATTCATATAACCGACATCACAGGAGCCGAAACCATTTCATTGAAATCAGGTGGCATGTTCGTGAAGGCAGATCGACAGGAATCAACTCCTTTCGCAGCCATGAGAGCAGCCTATGCCGCAGCCAATGAAGCCATGAACAAGGGTTTCACAGGCATCCACGTCCGCATTCGTGCACCTGGTGGCCACAAGAGCAGAACTCCTGGTCCAGGAGTTCAGGCAGCTCTTCGTGCCTTGACTCGTGCAGGGCTCCGAATCGGCAGAATTGATGAAGTGACTCCATTGCCCCATGACAGCACCCGTAGAAAGGGTGGACGAAGAGGAAGAAGGCAATAGGCAGTTTTTCTTTCAAACCCTACAGATCTTTTGGATTTCTCCATCACTTTTTTTTAGGAGAATTTATGGCCATATCATCGTCAAGTTCCGCTAGGGAACTAATTTAGCCGTTGAAGCAAACTAGCTTCAGGCGGCTTGGTGAGACGATTTCGCCGCTATCCCATTGGAATGAACCCTTTGGGACTACTTTTCTCAGGATGTTGATCGCACCATTGATATCAGCGTTCCGTTCCATTCCGCATGTTTTGCACCTGTACAGCCCCCGATACACCCGACTGCTTTTTTTGACAGTTCCGCAGGATAAGCATCTCTGCGAGATGTATGCCTCGTCCACAAAATGGACAGTGATGCCGTACAGTCCTGCCTTGTATTCTATGCTTCGCTTGAGCAGCCTGTAGGGAAACTGCTGGAACTGCTGGGAAATTCGTCTGCCCATCTTCAGCCCCCGCTTCATGTCATCCCATTCATCGATCACAATGTTTCCAATCATGTTGCGGAGGCAACGGTTCATAATACATCTCGACAGATGATGCACGAGATTTTGTACTATATTGCAGCGTTTGATCTGCAAATATTTCAGTTTCTTTCCTGTTCTGATGCCCTGCCTGTCATATTGGGATTTAAGCCTTGCAGTTTGCTTGTTCCATCATGGTTTGTATGATTTGAAGCCACGTCCTTCAAGATGAAGGCAGTCTCTTTGGTGGATACAGCAGTCACAAGGTTGTCAAGCCCCAAGTCGATTCCCAAATGCTGACTAAAGTCAAGGTCAGGAATTTTTTCTTCAGGCATGTAAAGGAATTCAATCTCGAAATAGTTATTGAACTTGGAAATGATCCTGACTCCGTGAATTGGTAGGCCCAGAAGGTTGTCAGGAATCCTGACATGCAGGTATTGCCTGTCAAGGCTCTGCATCCCTCTTCTGCCAAAACTGATCCGAAGGAACTTCCCTTCCCGTTTGATCTGCCTCTGGATGAATTCCAACTGGAAATGGCCATTCTTCGGCAGAAACCGCGGAGGCCTGACCATTTCTTCATATTCCCCTTTCTTCTTGAGCTTGAGCAACGCAAAGTAGCTCTGGTATGCCTGAATAACCTTTCGGAAGGTCAACTGTGCATGATCCGAGGAGAGGTTCAAGTAGTAGGGATGATCCTTCAGCCTGTGGAAAAGCTCTTTGAGGGTCAGGACATGATTGGTTTCCTGATAGTGCTCTCGTATGGCATAGAGGGCCAGATTGTACAGGCTCTTGGCCATATGAGTCGCCCGGTGAACCATTTCGTACCCGTCTATTTTTGTCCGAAGATGGTTCTTCTGGGCCTGCATGGTATATTTGCCTACATTATTGAATATAAATGTTTGACGGGGTCAATTCAAAGTGAATTCAATGATAATTCTTTAATGCACCCTATTGGAATTTGACCATGATGTCAGAGTTTTATGATACATTAACCCAATTTTTGGCTATTCCTGGTCCAGTTGAAATGCATCCAAAAGTGTATGAGGCCATGAATCACCATCTTTACGGCCATCGAACAGAGCATTTTCGCCAAATATACTTGGATTGTGTGGAAAAGTTCAAACCGACAATTAACACATCACAAGATGTCTATTTTCTTGCAGGTTCAGGGTCTTTGGGCTTGCACGCAGCCATTACCAACCTTGTGA
Source organism: Candidatus Heimdallarchaeota archaeon (assembly GCA_027016475.1). Lineage (GTDB taxonomy): Archaea > Asgardarchaeota > Heimdallarchaeia > Heimdallarchaeales > Kariarchaeaceae > WAKA01. The sequence continues at coordinate 25,351 of JALUTL010000117.1, read as the reverse complement.
GCCCCAATGATACTGTCATAAACTTGGTCAACGGAAAATTCGGTGAAAGGGTAGAAAAAATCACTTCACGGTTTACGAAGAACTCTCACTCCGTCAAGGTTGACTATGGACAGGGCATTACTCCTGAAATGGTAAAAGAGGCTTTGGATGCCCATCCGGATACAAGCCTAGTGACCATTACCCACAATGAAACATCTACGGGGGTTTTGAATCCTCTTCCAGAAATATCAAAAATCGTACATGATCATGGTGCATTGCTGATGGCAGATTGCATTACATCTGCTGGAGGCGACTTGGTGGAAATGGACAAATGGAAAATCGACTTTTTCGTTTCTGGTAGCCAAAAGTGCTATGGGCTCCCTCCTGGTCTTGCATTTATCGCATTCAGCGAGACTGCCACAGAAAAAATGAAACAGGTGTCACGCAATCAAGACTTCTATTCAGACATGCTTATGTACAAGGACAAGTTGTCAAAGGCCCCTGATACCCCCTTCACACCAGCTGTCGGGCTAATATATGGGTTGCAGGCAAGCCTTGAACTGATACTTGAAGAAGGCATGGAAAACAGAATCAAACGGCACAGGCTTATGGGACAGGCCTACCGTTCTGCCTTGGAAGCATTGGGTATTCAGCTTTTTGCTCAGGAAGGATTCAGAAGCAATACCGTAACTTCTGCAGTTGTTCCAGAAAGTGTTGATGCCAAAAAAATGATAGATACATGCAAGAAATTTGGTATTTTGGTGGCTAGCGGTCAAGGGACAATGAAAGGCAAGATTTGGCGTGTGGGGCATATGAATATGGTTGGCCCTCGAGAAATCCTAATGATTACAAGCGTTGTGGAACTTGCCTTGAAGCAGTGCGGCGCAAATATCAATTTGGGTGATGGAACAAGGGCCGCGTTGGAAACTTTGAACAAAGCTTATTAATTTCGGACATTGCACAAACTTAACCCACATGGTGTTCTGACCCTATGAAAATCTGGTTTGAAGCGTTGACTGGAAAACAGGCCCTTCTTTTCCATCATATTGCAAACTATTTTGAATCCCTCGGACATGAGACCGTTTTTACAACAAGAAAATATGATTACGTAGAAAGCAACCTAAAAAGGCTTGGAAGACTCAAATTTTACTCAATCGGAGAATATGGTGGGGCATCACTCAAGGATAAGCTGATTGCTGGGACACAACGTATTCTGCAACTTGCTGAAATCATGGACAAGGAAGCCCCTGATCTTCTTATTTCCCTTGCTTCACCAGATGCCACCAGAACCGCTTTTGGTCTTGGCATTCCTGTAATTCAAGTCAATGACACTCCTCACGCAAAGGCCACAGCCAAATTGACTCTTTCTTTGTCAAACTATCTGGTGCATCCTGAAGCGATAGATTCAAGCGCATTCATCAAAATGGGTGCTCCTGAAATTATAACCTATAAAGGAGTGGATGAAGTACTTTGGATCAAGCTTTTTCAACCAGACCGGAAACTGCTTGACCGGTTGGATCTAGAACCCTATTCTTATATTGTGGTTAGATGTGAAGAAAGCAAGGCCGCCTATTTTCAGGACATGTACCCCAACATCATTCCGGGAAGTACGATTATTGTGGACATTTTGGACAAACTGGAAAGAAAAGGAATTAAACTCAATGTAGTTGCCTTTCCTCGTTATCAGGAACAAACCGAAATACTTTCCAATTATTCTAATGTCATTGTACCTGACAAATCGGTCGATACATCTGCTGTGCTTTATTATGCAAAGGTTGCCATGACCGGCGGAGGTACTATGGGCCGTGAAGGTGCACTTCTTGGAACTCCTACTATCTATACATTCCCACGGGAATTGGAAGTCTCTACTTATGTCGCAAAACATGGATTCCCCTTGTATCACTTTCCAGATCATGAAAATGTTGCCTCAAAAATTATTCAACTGTTGGACGTACCACGATTGGATGAACAGAAACGAACCAATTTGCTTTCGAAATTTGAAACCCCATTGAATGGTATAAAAAAGGCTATGCACAAATTGAACTTGATCGAATGAACGACATGTTGATCTATTCGGCTGTATTCTTGGCGACCTTGATTGCCAGCTTGATCTTAACACCACTCACCGCAAAAATTATGAGACGCATCGGTAAAGTCGGTACTGATATCCATAAAGCATCACGTCCAGAAATCCCGGAATCTGTAGGATTGGCTTACATTCTCGTTTTTCTGGCGGCATTGGTTGCTTCATTGCTGTTTGCTCCTGATGAGCTGACCAAAAATAGAATTGGCATTATGGTGCTCATTATGTCATTGGTCATAGCAGTTGGGCTCTATGATGATTTTATGACCCTTTCAGCGATTTTGAAGCCAGGTATCCTGGTTCTTATCTCTCTTCCCATAGTAATTTTCCAATACGCGGATCCAAAGCCAGTTCTCCCATTTGTTGGACCAGTTCGTATTACTATTGTTTACTGGGCAGTTGCTGTCTTTGTTGTGGCAATTACCAGCAATGCTTCGAATATGCTGGACGTCCTCAACGGATCAATGAGCGGGACATCCATACTCATTGGCATAACTGCCTTTGTGGCGAGCTTCATTGTTCCTTTGACCGCATCCCAGCAGTTCATTGCAAGGTATGCAAGTTTGGCATTGATAGGCTCTCTTGTAGGATTTTGGTGGTTCAATAGATATCCGGCTAAGGTTTTTGCCGGAGATACAGGGAGTTTGGGAACAGGTGCTGCCATTGGGCTTATTGCCATATACGGAAAACTTGAATTTGTTCTGATTGTTGCGTTGCTGGTGCATATCATGAACAGCTTTTCCATTCTTTCATCAATTGGTGGTTTGAAAGAGCGAAGGGAAATCCGCTCACGTCCAACCATTGTGAAAGATGGAAACATTCATGCGTCAAAAGACCCAAAGGCTCCGATCACATTGGTGCGCCTGCTGGTGGCCGCACGCCCCAAAACGGAACGGGAAATTGTCAACGACATCTACATTCAGGTAGGGTTCAGTTGCATACTTGCAATCATTACTGCTTTTCTGATAAGAGGTGTAACACCATGATATCGAAGCTATCTCAACTCAAATCCATGCACTCAATCATTTTTTCGGTTTGGCTAATGCTTCTTGGCCTTTGCGGAATCATTGGTGGAATGATAGTCCACATAGATACATCTCAAAACTATTTCTTCCAAATTGCATCAGCCGTGTTCAAAGTCTTTGCCTCTTTTGTCCTTATCTTGGTTTGGTTGGTCATATGGTTCCATCTGATGAAAATGACCCTCATATATGAAATGAATGATTCTTCTCTTTCCAGTTAACATTCAAAATCATCTGCTATTTTGCACAAGTTTTTTCAATCCAATCATGATCGAATTTCTGATGAACCTCAAAGGAAGAGATTTGAAAACATTGGCTGACTATTCAAAGGAGGAAATCACTTACCTTCTCGATCTTTCTGCCGAACTTAAACGGAAAATGAAAAATAAGGAGCCATACCGGCCTTTGGAAGGCCATTCCATGGCAATGATCTTCCAAAAACGATCGACTCGAACTCGTGTCAGCACGGAGACCGGATTTGCCTATCTTGGGGGACATGCCTTGTTTTTGGGATCCAGTGATATCCAACTGGGCAAAAATGAAACTCTGCAAGATACTGCTTTAGTTCTTTCACGGTTCAACGACATAATTTTGGCAAGGGTGTTTGACCACTCAGACATCGACGAACTGGCAAAGCACTCTTCAGTACCAGTCATCAATGCACTTTCAGACAAATTCCATCCCTTGCAAATTTTGGCAGATTATCTAACCATTCGGGAACACTTCGGAAAGCTTGAGGGGCTTACATTGGCGTGGGTAGGAGATGGCAACAACGTACTGCATTCATTCATGACATCTGCTGCAAAAATGGGGATGAACCTGAGAATTGCAACTCCTGAAGGATATCGCCCCGCTGACGACGTAGTGGCCATAGCAAAGGCTGATGCAGAAACAAACGGTACCGAGCTGTTCATCACATCGGATCCAAAAGAAGCGGTCAAAGGAGCGCATGTTGTTGTTACAGATACTTGGGTATCAATGGGTCAGGATGCCGAAGCGGAACAGCGGCTCAAGGCCTTTCAGGGATACCAAGTCACAATGGAATTGTGCAAGAATGCAGACCCGAATTGGGTGTTTATGCATTGCCTTCCAAGAAAACCTCATGAGGTTGACGATGAAGTTTTCTATTCTGAAAGGTCAATTGTATTTGATGAGGCAGAAAACAGAATGTACACTGTCATGGCTGTTGCCTTGGTACTATTGGGAAAAGATAATTGACACACTTGTTCAGTAATACTTTTGTTCAGTAATGTTCCATTGAATGTGTGATTGTGACTAAGCTCAGGTTTGAAATGGAGGGATTGACTCCTCAACAGTTGGAAAACCTGTTCGATCTTTTGAACCAGCATGATTTGCAAATTACATATATGCGTCTTCCTGAACCGTCATCCCATTTCTACACAAATGCGGTTGCTCTTCAGGGGGAATTTCCACTTAAATTCTTGACTAACTTTTCAGAAATCATTCCTGATATTATTTCCATGAAAATCAACATCAACAGTTCCCCCTATCTCTCAACAGTATTGGCTAAATATGCTACATTTGTTTGGGATCTTAAGAAGCAGTTTTATTTGGGTGTGACAACCCTGCCACTGGATTTTACAAAAAAAATGGTTGCTGTGCAGGATAATATGGACTTTCTCAAACTTCTATTGTTGACACCAATGGGATCTGCCTTCAAAAATTTTCTTATTGTGAAACCAAAGGGCGCATTAGCGCTTTCTGCATCCAATTTGGAAGTATTTCTCCCGGTTCACCGCCCAGATTTTATTTATCATTGGTTGGACATGCATAGCCAAAACAGGGAAATTACCATTGATTGGCTTTCGGGACTTACTGACGATTTACCTCCTTCTCTTCAGCTTACCATGGGGCTGCCCGAAGATTTTGAACATACCTTTCCCAAATGGCTTGACCTTGCCAAAGCCCATTCAATTGACGATTTCAATATAGCATACAAGCATGCAATAGATGTATTGGGAGGTCGAAAGTAGATGGGGCTTGATGAATTTTTGGATCCTCCTGAGCACAGACAATCCCAACCTGAACAAAAGCAAAGGCCGCAAAAACAGATTCATGTGAAAAATACACCCAAAGAGCAAAATGTGCATGATGACACTGACGAAATCGATGAAAAGCACTTAGATGCTCCAGAAGAACTTGATGATCGAATAGTTGACTTACCGCTTACCCCCGACGTTGGTGCAGATACCCAAAATGTGTACCTCCTTGATTCCGTGTATGATGGAACCACCCAAAAAGCACGTCTTAGCTTTTATCACGATGAATCAAAGGATTTATACTATTGGATCGATACTGGCAGCAATCTCCCATATTTGCTTACAACCCAGCCTGAAGATGTGGTTCGAGCCATAATCGGTTCAAACAAGAATTTCATGGGAACTGAACTGGTCAAAAAAATCTCTCTCCTCAAATGGAAAGAGATAAGACTTACCAAGGTATTCGGAAAAACCCCAACAGACATAGGCGGAAATGCTAATTCATTCCGGGAGTACATATTTCCCGCTTATGAGGCGAACATTCGGTATCATTTCAATTTTATGGCCGATCAACAAATCACTCCTGCAACATTTTACAATGTCAAAGAGGGTAACCTGATTCATTCTGGTCTTGAATTGTCCAATCAAGTTCGGACTGAACTTGAGCAGGAATTCATGGAAGAAAGTGATGAAGAAAAGGAAATGCTCCAAGAGTACATGCCATTGCTCTTCCAATCGGTTCCTGAGATTCGAAGGGCAGCCTACGACATCGAAGTTGGTTCACCTCAAGGACGAATGCCAAATACGGAAAACCCCACTCATCCAATTATTTCCATTGCTCTTGTAGATACTGATGGTTCCAAGGTATTTTGGGCTTTGAAGCGTTCCGATTCAAACCAGCCTCAGTCTGCCCAAGACATTCAAATCCGTCTTTTTGATGATGAACGGGAAATGCTGTTGGACTTTTTCGACTTCATCCCCCAATACCCCCTGCTTATAAGCTTCAACGGAGACGCATTTGACAACCCTTATCTTTACAACAGGGCATCGCGTCTGAAAATCGAAAAGGAAGACAACCCAATCACGATTCGACGGAACGAAACTGGATTCAAATCAAGCCTTCATTTTGATCTCCATGTGTTTTTCAGAAATGCAGCCATCAGAACCTATGCTTTTGGGGCCGCGTATGAATACGCCTCGTTGGATGACATTTCTCAAGCATTGCTTGGCGAAAAGAAAATGGAACATCCTGACGTTTGGATCAATGACATGGATCTTGAAACGCTGATGAGATACAACATGCAAGATACAGAATTGACACTCAAGCTCACCACATACGACAACTCACTTGTCATGAGGCTTGTTTTTATCCTTATGAGAATTACAAAGGTTCCATTTACCGATTTTACCAGAACCAATGTGTCAACTTGGCTGAAATACTGGCTGATATATGAACACCGCAAAAGAAACTATCTTGTACCATTGAAAGAGGAAATTGCTGCTGTCGGCGGAGGAAGTGGAGAATCATCTGCCATTATTGAAGGAAAGAAATACCAAGGGGCAATTGTCATTGATCCTGCACCCGGTGTTTGGTGGAATGTACAGGTTTTCGATTTTGCGTCTCTGTATCCGTCAATCATCAAAACGCGTAACCTGTCTTACGAAACCATCAATTGCCCACACGAAGATTGCCGAACCAATCGCGTTCCAGAGTTGTCGTATTGGGTGTGCACAAAACGCACTGGTATTGTGGCCCTAATGATAGGCTTTGTTAGAGATATCCGTGTCAAATACTTTAAGCCGAGAAAACGGCAGAATCCAAGCTTCTCAGTCATAGAACAGGCCCTCAAAGTTCTCATCAATGCAGGATATGGTGTATTGGGATCAGCAGCTTTCGATTTTTATTGTCTTCCAGTCGCCGAATCCACCACTGCCTACGCTCGTGATGCAATCATCAAGACCAAGAACTATGTGGAAAAGGAGCTTGGACTCAAGGTTCTCTATGGTGACACCGATTCCGTCTTTATACATAATCCGTCAGATGAAGCTGTCAAGAACCTTGCGGCTTGGTCTCTTGCAAATCTCAAAATTGAGCTTGGTAAGGACTATGATTTCCGTTTTGCCATATTCACTAGCAGAAAGAAAAACTATCTTGGCATTACCAAGTCAGGAAAGCCCGTGGTGAAGGGATTGGTTGCCAAGAAAAAAAATACCCCAAACATTATCCGAGAATATTTTGACAAAATGTTGAACATCCTTTCTTCAGTCACTAACGAGGAAGAGCTTGCGAATGCAAAAAAACAAGTGACCGATTTGCTCAAGGGACTTGTCAACAGGGTAAAAACCAATCAGCTGTCGATCAATGACGTGATCATCCGAACAACCTTTACAAGAAAGGTAAAGGACTACGAAACTTGGACACAACCCATACAGGCGTTGGCTCAACTCCTTGAACAGAACTATCCCGGTGCCGAGCAAATTGATGTAGGCGACACGATTGAGTACGTTCCCATTCAAACCCCAATTAAAGTGAAAATTGCCTCACGAAGGCTTTCATTTCCATATGGGGAATATAAGGAGGCAAGTGTCAAACCTGTCCAATTGGTTACTGACGAAGACCTGCTGGGCAAAAATCTGATAGATCTGGCACAAACTGCATTTGAACAGATCATTGAACCTCTAGGCATTACTTGGAAAAAGGATATCATGGGTCAGAAGTCCATTGATGACTTCTTTTGAGGCTTTAATGCGTTCGAAGGTATTCCCTGATTGCCAAAGCCGCGGCTGCGCCTTCTCCCATAGCAGATACTGCCTGTTTCGTTGATCCTGATCTGACATCCCCAGCTGCAAACAGCCCCGCTGTCTTTGTCATCAACGTTCCATCCGTCACAATAAACCCTCCATCATCAACTTCAACCAAATCTCCCAAAAATTCCACATTTGGTGTCAATCCAATAAACAGGAATACCCCGTCTGGATGGAGCTCAGATTGTTCACCCGTTTTTCTGTTCTCCACAACTACTCCTGCCAATGTTTTCTTCTCTCCAACCTTGAACTCCTTCACCACTGTGTTGAGCATCACTCCAATGTTTTTGGTGTTCTTTACCTTTTCCTGAAGCAATGGCGAGGCCTTTGGCTTACCTCTGACCAAAATGGTCACTTTTTTCAAATGCCTTGCCAAAAATAGCGATTCCTCATATGCTGAGTTTCCTCCTCCAACAACCACAACTTCTCCACCTTTATACCAAATGAAGTCGCATGTGGCACAAAAATGAATCTTGTATCCTATTAGCTCGTTTTCTCCTGAAACACCTAATCGTTTGTACTTTGACCCTGTAGCCACCAGCATAGCACGTCCTGAAGTTTCCCGTCCGTCACTGGAGACTGCAACCAAAATTCCATTTTCAACTCTAACTTCTGTTATTTCTGTTGCCTTCAAGAATTCAACCCCATAGTTCTCAACCTGCCTGATAATTCTTTCTGCCAATTCAGAACCTGCAATGCCGTCAGGGAAGCCCGGATAATTGTCCAACCGCTCAGTGAATCCTGCTTGACCACCCAATGACCCCTTTTCTACAATTACGACATCATACCCATCCCTTGCGCTGTACAGGGCAGCAGTCAATCCGGCTGGACCACCTCCTATGATCACCAAATCATGGAAATCATGGCCTAAATCAGAAACAAGCCCAAGCTTGGATGCCAGCTCCGCATTGCTTGGCTCTACCAAAACACTTCCGTCACTGAATACAATGGTTGGAACCTTTCTTTTTCCATTGTTTACCTGCATCACAAAATCAGCAGCCTTTTCATCCTTCTCGATATCGATCCATTCATAGGGAATCCTATGTTCCCCTAGGAACTGCTTGGAACGCTTGCAATCAGAACACCATGTGGTTCCATAAAACTTTTCAATTTTCACCATATCAAAAAAAACCCTTCCATCCATTATAACTCTTTCCTACACATTTCCTTTCTCTTTAAGAGAAACCTTATCCTTTGATGTTTCAAATAAGTTCAGTGCTCAACCCCAAAGATATCCATCTCAATTCCCTCATGGTCAGAAAGCCTCCCTCTTCAATAAATACAATCGATATCATTAGAGCCATAGGGCATGATAGATTCCATCAACACTCTTGCCAGAGCGCATGAATTGACGCTTCACACGAGATCAACATCCTATACCCACGAATCGGTTTGGGCATTGCTCGAACAGAAAAAAATTTTTGAAGGCTATGCCCACGCACGATCTCTGATACCTATCGAGGAATTTCCATACCATTATGCCAAAATGATCCGTAGACGAAAGGAAAAGTCCTCTTTGGACAAAGAAACAGTCACAAAAATTCTCGGACAAATCTATGATCTAGGTGAAATTACTACAAAACAGGTAGATCTCTCTTTTCTCCCGCCACAACCAAAATCAAGATGGAGTTCACTTGCAAAACGCATCCTTGAGCATCTTGAAAGAAGGGGGCACATTATGGTTCATCGTCGAGAAGGGTTTTCCACAATCATTTATGCACCCACTGAAGCAAACATCAAAATTCCTGACCATCTTCCTGATTCACTTGAAACATTCAACCACACCATCATGCGAAACCTTAGAATACTAGGTTTAACTCCATTTCACAGGCTTCTTCGCTATACATACTCTGCCGGAAATTTTGTACATGAAGGAAAACGAATGAATCCACGAACCTTCATACAAAAGTCAATACGAAACGGAGACATAGCCGAAATCACAATTGAGGACACTCAGTATCTGTATCATCCGGAGCATCCCCCACAACCCATTGAAACCTCCGCTTCCACTGTATTTCTCCTTAACCCGTTTGACAACGCACTTTGGAGCAGAGAATCTATTCTTGAACAATACGGATTTGATTACAAAATGGAAATATATGTTCCAAAAAACAAACGGATCTATGGATTTTACACCCTTCCGATCCTGTACGGGACTGAATTTGCAGGAAGGGTTGATGCTTCCTATGACAGAAATGAGCAAAGACTCAAACTCATCGCTTGGCATTGGGAATCTCAGTTTGCACCTGATCCTGAATTTTGGAACGGCCTTGCCCAAACCATCGAACGATTGAAAAATTTCCTTGGTGCACACAATGTGGATTATGGCAATCTTGCACAAAAATATGCAAAGTTGCTGTCAAAACAATTCTCAAGTTCACTTTGAAATGACCCCAAAAACCTTTAATGTCAACTGATTCCTTTTCCAGTATGACTTCATTGCTTGTCTCCACCAAAAAAGGAGGATTCATCTTTGACCTTTCAGAGGACAGAGAAAGTGCTACCATCCGCGATCCAATCCTGTTCGGCCACACCATTTACCACATGGTTTCAGACCCCAGAGAGCCTGATACAATCCTGTTGGCTACCAAAACCGGACATCTGGGCCCCACAGTCTTTAGATCTGCTGATGGTGGCAAAACTTGGAGTGAAGCAAGCAAACCCCCACGTTTCAACAAGGAAGACGGAAAATCAGTGAATTTTGTATTTTGGCTGGCTCCAGGACATCCGGACAATCCCCACAAATGGTTTGCAGGCACTTCACCTCAGGGGCTGTTCGTTTCAAACGATTCAGGAGACACTTGGGAGCCATTTGATCAATTCAACCACAATCCCCTCATCAAGTCAATCACAGAAAACAATTTTGGAACTCCCATCGGCCCTCTATTGCACTCCATCAACATTGATCCAAAAGACCCCAACCATATGGCCCTTGCAATGTCACTTGGAGGAATATTTGAAACCACGGATGCAGGTGAAATATGGAAACCTCAGAACCAAAACGTGCTTGCTGATTTCCTTCCAGATCCATACCCTGAAACCGAGCAATGCGTCCACAACTTCCAGATGCACCCCGCAAATCCTGATATTTGGTACCAACAAGGACACTGCGGAGTTTACAAATTCGACAGAAAGGTAGACAACCAATGGGAAAGAATCGGCAAGACAATTCCAATTGGTGACATCGGATTTCCACTTATTCTTCATCCAACTGATCCCGACACACTTTGGGTAATCCCAATGGATGGATCGGACGTCTGGTCCAGAACCTCTGTTAATGGAAAGCCGGCTCTATACATGTCAACAGATGGTGGTCGTTCATGGATCAGGCAGGACAGCGGATTGCCCAAACAGGCTTGGTTTACAATTCTCAGGCAGGCTGCCGCACACGATTTCCAAAACCCGTTGGGACTCTATTTTGGAACCAAAAGCGGCCAACTCTGGCATTCCAATGACCAAGGAGAAAATTGGAAAGCACTGCACCTCCATCTTCCGGAAATTTATGCAGTTACTGCCATGAATCCAGAATAGAGGATTGTACTATGGCATCCATAAAAATCATTACTCCGTCTGTCCTAAACCTCTACACAAACGGACAAAAATACCACTCCGTCCTTGCAACTACAGTAAGACAGGCGTTGGACAGCCTTGACAAGCAATACCCCGGCATCAAATTCAGGTTTATTGATGAACAGGACAATATCCGGACTCACATGCTCCTGTTTCTAAATGGCAAACGAATCACGTCAATCGACCTGCCGCTCAAAGACGGAGACGAGCTGTTCATTACGCAAAATCTCAGCGGAGGATGACAAATCTATCCAGAACTGCCATAAAATTCTCATAGGCTGTATTAAAATCCATCATGTCTAACAACATAATTTTGATGGTCAAGCTATTTGCATTGGACACACAAATTGCAGAACTATTGTCCCAAGCAAAACAAAATCCAAAGTGCAAAAGAGTGCAACCAAAAGAGTTTCGCAATGACATTAAATTGCTGATAGGATACGAATACATTAACCCAAACATCCCCCATGGTGTTTCAGTTATTGTGGGAACAAATCCTGCAATTGCTGGAGCTGACAACCTTCCGATTTGGCACGAAGCCATGGTTATTGTCTATGATGACAACACAGCAGGAAACTATATTGAATGGATTGAAACATTTCTCAAAGAAAGAAAGGATGTCTTATTTGGCCTTCCATGTCTCATTGTCTATGACTTGTCCACAGAGGGTTTTCCAATGAACTTTGATGAAAAAAATATCTTGGTGAAAAGATTTGATAGGCTTGAATTGGATCAACTTATTGAAACAACTGTTCATTGTTCTTTTTCCAAACATTTCCCCAAAAAATGATACTAGATATTAAAGTACCATTCATAGGTGCTGCAAATGCAGCTTACTCTTATCCAAAGTGGCAAGCAACTCTTGCTTCAAGTTGATTCACCAAGAATTGTTGCCACTGCTTTCATCCATGAAGCTTTGTTGACTTGCTTTGCTTTGAACAGTTCTTTCCTGATCGTCTTCAAGTGCTCTGCAATCATGTCCATCATGGACTTGTATTCACCAATGGCACTTTTGACATCATCAAGTGCTTGAGCAACAATGGATGATTGCAATGTCAGAATATGGACCATATCATCGAACAAACAATGGCTTTCTCCCAATATCGTTTTGACTGTGTCAAGGACATTCCCCTTAATTGAAATGGGTGTATGCACGCGTAAATTCGATGCCGCTTTGAAGCCTAATATTCTCCCATCCGTTGAGATATACGCTGAAGGTGGCAAAAAAAGCATTGATGAAATTGATGCATACAAGCCAAAATCAAAACCTTTCACATCTTTGTAGAAAATATATTTGTTTCCTGCGTATTTGTATGTGAGTTGCCTGAATGTCTCCCTGTTTTGCTTTACCTGTTCAGCATCCATTGAAAGCCTTTTCCTCTCTATCATTTTTCTGTACATTTGGCCTCCAGACAAATTGTCTATGAGATTCAGGTAATCTTTGACATAAGGTTTCTCTTTATCAACAAATTCAAGCTCTGACAGCCAAAAATGGTGGTCATCATAATTGCGATCGTTCATAAGATATTGAAGAATTTCAATTTCATTCTTTGTATCCAGTTTTAGTTCCACTTCCCAATCTGGCCTGTTGATGATTGCATCAAAATACCACAAAAGCCGATTGTGGTCATTGATCTGTATTTTGCCAAACATGACATTTGGAATTTCAAGACTGATCGATATCGGATTTCTGCTATATTTTACATGGCAGTTTCTTCCTTCTTGATAAATAGAATTCAATTCATTTATCCACGCTTTTGCAACCCTGTCTGCACTGCCAACGGATTTCCAATCAAGGAGCTCGTTCAATGGACTGATGAAATTCCCAAACAACGCTTTTGGTGCATTGAAATAAAGCAACTCTGCGATTTCATCTGGGTTTCCTCCATTGCAGACAAATGATTCAATTGATTTGTAGTGTACGTATCCATCAAATGAATTTTGCAAACGATAGTTTCCTTCCCCTTTCCAAGCCATTCTGATTTCTTCAATAGTTGCCATGTTGCTGTATTGCCTAGAACCCCTTCGAAAACTAGATGAAACAAACGGCCGCTTCAGCTGAAGAAAGCTTCCTGAAATATCATAAACACAATTTCCATCCTGAAATTTATCGAAAATGTCCACAACTGCATTGTTTGCAGGCACACTGGTTGAATTTGTAAAATGGGGTGCTGATAATGCTTCATGGATATATTCTATTGCCTCTTTTGAATTGGAAAACCACTGTCTCAAATTTTTTGTTTTGTAAATATTCCTTGAATTTACGTCATTGATTACTTCCGTCCCCATTTCTATATTAGGAACAATCCTAAAATTGTCTATCCCAAAAACTGCTTTGGCTTTCGGAGACAAAAGCTCTACAAATCCCTTGATCTGCTTTGTTTCATTCAGTCCACTGTCAAATGGCCGTGGTTTGTTCTCTGACTGTCGCTTTCCTGATCTTTTTTCAGCTTTTGTACTTTCATTTTGGCCTGAAAGAACAAGCGGATCAACAAAATCCATGACAAAATCATGATACTGATAGCTGTAGGTCATAGGAAATTCCCTAAACTCCTTAAATGCCCTTAATATCACCGATACATTTCCTCTGCCAATGATTCCCCGTGTAACTCCATATTTGTTTCCATCAATGAAACAAGCCTTCAGTCCATACCTTGGATTGAAGCATATCTCATCAAACAACCTTTGCCTAAGTAGCTTGAACCCAATTTCTGGAAGATTGCCCAATATTTCCTTCAGCGAATTTAACTGTTCGAATGATTCTATGAATTGCTCTGCTTCCTTCATTTCATTTTGGTTCAAAATATAGGTTCTCTTCCCTTTCTTTGCCACTGCTGCCCGAAGTGCTGGAACAATTGATTGCGAAATCTCTTCAGACAGCTGTTCTTCATCAAAACCAAGAAAGATTCCCTTTCTATTGCAATCATGCGGGTTCTGCTTCAGCTCAAATCCAAGTTTCCATTCATTGTCCACCAGTCTAGGATAGCGAAACTTTGCATCCAGCACCAACTGATAATCTATTCCATTGTAGATGAATGGCTGCAAATTGTTTGAACTGCCAATTTGAACGATTCGCTGTCCAGAAAAATGAACATTTTCCATATCATAGCTTAGAATTTCTCCGGATTCAAGAAACTCTTCAAACTTCGAAATGTCAAGCATCAATTGGGCAGTCTGAAAATATGGCAAAATTTCCTTGGCAATGAAGTCTTCTACATCCCTGTAACCATTTCCCCCTGAAACCAATTTTGAAATGTATGAAATTACATGTTCCCTTAGCCGATTTTTTATGATTTGTATCCCTTTGTCCCCTTCAAGCAGTTTCCAATATCCATTACCTGCCATTGAATGGAAATCCAACAAACCTTCTGTCGACTTGATGACATCCTCTGACAACTCGGCATCCAGTTGTCGGAATCTTTGATTCAAAAGATCAATGAAGGCATACAGATCACTTTCAATTTTGTAGCCCAACCCACGGCCAAATGTATCCAAATATTTCGTTCCATCTGCATCCTCCTTGATGAATTCCATGAAAAAACCAGAGAACATCCTTTTCGCATTGTAGGTCTTTGCCTCATAAACGTAAATCCAATGCTTTTTCGGCATTTTTTCCAAAATCGTGCACAATAGCCTAATATCTCCCTGATTAAGCTCCTCAGAAACCTTTCCGAAAATCTCAGCCAGTTCGCTTTGATCCAAACTATACAACCTTGCAATTACCCGACCAAAATCCATCCTAACCAAAAAATCAGTTCCTTGGGCGGCAAATTGTGATGATGCCAACCTTCGATATTCAACTGCCAAATCATACAAAATCCTCAAGGCAAGAACATGTTTTCCCTGAATCATGTCAAACATTGCTGCATCTTTCGGG
>JALUTL010000117.1:0-10005 GCA_027016475.1 Candidatus Heimdallarchaeota archaeon | reverse complement strand
TTTCAATATGGCTTTCCTCCAAAGGAATCACATTGGGCAACAAATCACTCGATGCAAACCTGTTCCTGAATGAATTCCTGTAGCCCATTGAAGAAATCAATTGGTTGACGAAAATGTACAACCCAAAATCATGATCCAGAACAATGTTGACAAGATTATGAAATTTGTCTGACCAATGAGAATCCAATGGCGATGATAGCTCCTTTATCTCTTCATAGGTCATCCTTTTGATGTTTCGCGCGCCAACCTTGGCAACTATGGGCAAAACAATGTGCGTGTAGATGGATCTCAATACCTTATCATCCAAAATTTGAAACAAAGCCCTCACTTTTTTGCAGGAAAGAAATTTATTGATGCCCATAGAACCAAATTCATTGACAAGCATGATGAACCTTCTATAAACCAATTCTTCTACAGTTAATCCTTTCTTCATGGCTGAAGCAAGTTTGTCTCCTCCCAGAATTGTTAAAATGTATCTTTGGTAGGCTTGAGGATCAACTTCCAGAAACACTTTCCCAAGCACTTTACCTCCTTCAAGAATTTTTTTGGGCTTCTTCGCAATCCCTGAAGGAATTACCACCGCTTTCAATGAATCACTCGCTGAATATATGTCCTCCCCCAATTTGGTAAGAATTTGGCAAAGTGAACTGCTGTCTATATGACTGCACTCCTCATTCATTACCCCATCCTCAAACCTTCTTGACGCTTCATTATCCATATGGATGATACTCCAATAAATCACTTCCAACCAAATGCCTTTCACCTTATCTGGTATTTACCATTCCAATAATTCTCTATTTAAAGATATGATTTTCATCCTATCTTTGACAATAATCGCTATCACCCAAAAGCGAACATTCCACAAATTTTAAATCCAATCAATCCTTACATCAATTGGTTGAGACATCAACCATACGCCCCTGTAGTGTAGTTAGGCTATCATGGGGGACTGTCAACTCTTTGGAGACAGCCCTCCCTCGACCCGGGTTCAAATTTTTCATTACTGCGGTAGTGGGATGGAATTCCCGGCGGGGGCGTTTTTTCCTTTTCCTGAAATTCTGTTTTTCCAATGGATAAGCTAGAGATCAACACATTATAGGTTGAGGTGAGGAAATGTTTGACTTTGTTTTTGGAAATGAGGAAAAAGCAGATACCCTTCAAATGTCGGTCAACTATGCAGTCGTATTTTTTGTGTTTTTTCAGATTGGCTTCTTTGTAAACACTTCTATATTTTTAGTATCTCTGCTCTTCACAACCATTGTTGCTGTATTGTCTCTTTTGGTGGGCATATATTACAAGAACAGGGAATTGGTATTTCTGGCCCCGTTTATTGGAACCCCCCTCCCCTTGGCCTTTGTCATTTGGAAAACAGTACCGGATGGACATTTTTCGGCAACAATGTTTTTGGTTTCTGCCTTCGTCTTTCTTCTGTTCATTATGTTTGAAGTATGGATTTTGATCAACAAGCGAAAGCGAGATAGTTCATGAGGAACGGACAGGTATGAATTACTTAATGTGGGAATTGATTCGTTTCTCCCTTTTGAACATTTCCTGAATGATATAGCCATACAAAGGTAAATAGTTCAAGTGGGAGAGTGATTTTTTTTGTTGAAAAAAGTTGCAATGAAAACAGAAATCCCAAATGAAAAAGCAACTATGATTACAACGCTTCTATTTGGTCAATCTTTGTGACTCCAATCCAAAACCTTGGGTTTCAGAGGATAGTTGGAACAGGTTTCCCTCTCCCGACAAATGAAAATAATCTTGCAGGGATTGAGCTCTCAGGTGTCAGGTCACACGCAAGGTGGACAGAGCTGAGATGTTGTTGCTGAATATGAGATTGTAGCCCGAACTTGGAAGTGATAGTCATGGCCAAGCGATACCTGTACAACAAGATTGCCCATGCCCGGGTGGTGGGAGGTGACCTGGCCGGGTATGAGCAGTTGTTGGCAAGAGACGATGAAATCATCAGAAAATATGTTGAGATCATGGATGAGCTGGAGACGAGTGACCGGCTGGTGATCGACCGGATGACTCTGACCACGCGTGACCGGAAAAAGGTGTATTTTGACATGAAGGCGGCCTTTCCGGATGTATCGCACAATGAGCTGGTAGAGCTTCGAATGGCGGCCCGGCGGATCAGCGTCAGGCATATGAGAGGTGAAGAGGGAGGTGCATATACCCGGACTGTGAACCGGCGGCGTCTCAAGATAGAGGGAAACGAGGTGCTGATTCGCGTGGGCAAAACGTGGCTGCCGCTGGAAGTGGGCAGGGTGCCCTTTGGGGAGCTGGTTTCAGTCCGTTTGGGCAGACACTTTCTGGATTTTCATCTTCAGCGTCCGATGGAAGGGGAAAACGTTGTGGGAATCGACATTGGCAGGGTGAACTGCGGGGTGCTGCTTCACAATGGAGAATTTCGTGATGGCTGGCTGTGCGATGATGATGAGGTGTCCAAATGGGTGTGGCAGATGGGAAGGCAGGTGGGTGTTCCTGAAGGGCTAGTGGTGAAGATCGGCAGGCTGCGCGGGGAAAAGGTGATCTCCTTTGCCCGTCGCGGCATACGGCTCTACTATGAACTGCTGAGAAACCCGTGGGTCTACGGGGTGTACATGGTTTCCGAAAAGAACACAAGTGCCAAATCCCATGTGTGTGGCAAATTCGGGCTGCGCGGCGGCAGGCTGTTCTACTGCGAAAACTGCGACCTGAAACTGCATGCTGACCTGAATGCGGCCATCAACATCGGCAGGCAATAAGCCAACCTGAGAGGTGCAAAAAAACCACAGAAGGAACAGGAAACCTATTTGAACGTGTTCAGCCCAGATTATTTCAGGTGAACCAGAATGGCTCTTTTCCCCCCTTGGTATTTGTGACACTGCTTGCATCTGACTGGATGAAGGATGCAACAAGGGCGACTGTCCCGGCATTCATCCAAGACAGAGGAAAAATTGTCCAAAATGAATCCTTCAGATTTAATCTCAGCCTTCCAATTCCTGAAGGGTCGGAAAAGCGATCAGTGGGGGACAGGATTGTCTATTCCTTTAGCTTTGATGGCAGAAAGCCATTCGATGAGTTTCGGAGTTGGGATGCAGTGTCTTTGAGGGTTTTGGCAGTAGTCAACGATGGCGATATCCTGTACTTGGACGATTGGATTGTAAAGTTCCAGCAGGCAAAGGAGGAAAGCCCTTTTGGTGTGCCTCCAATACTCTGCTTCGATTTGGGGGGCGGAAAAGTGCAGGGAATTGAATGCCTCCCTCTTGGCCAAATGGATGCCGCTTCCTTGGAAACCATGGTGCAAGAAATCCATGAAGCGGTTTGCAACCTATAGGACTTAAGTCATCAATAGTTTGAATCGGATGATCCTGCTGTGAGGTGATTCAATTGAGCTGTAGTTGTCTGATCCGTATTATGGAAGTTATAGTCTCCATAGCAACAACTATGTTAAAAAAAATTTGTTGTGCCATTTGCAATAAAATGAAAAAATTCATAAATATCTGGTTAATTTAATGCCTATGCTGTGCGTCAAATCACTATTCTTGACATATCTGCTTCTGTTTCTCCCAATCAATCCCATTACTGTGGGGGGGAGGTGAAATAAGAAATTTCAACACTATTGCAAATTTGGGGTAACCAATGGACAGGCCCAATGGTAAAACAACCTTGTATTCCCCTGATATACCTAGAATGCAATTTCCTTTCCGACCAATAATGTATGAAAAAATGGAATTTGACAATGGGGTATTTCTGTCAAGGGTTGAGGAACAATTTGTGGAAGAGTTTACTGAAGCGGTTGTCAATCCATTGATCTGCATCAGTCCCTTTGGAGGAACATCTGTTTTTCGGATTTCACCTTCATATTGCAGTCCACCACGTCCGCCTACACAGACATATTGGTCGATCACCATACGGAATCAAACGAGTTTGCTTTTGCCAACGAGTTCCTGAGAAAAGTGAACATTGCAGGCTACAATCAATCATACGTAGAAGTCACGAGCATATCTTCAACCGCACAAGAGGAAAGAGCAGGAACTCTGCTCGCCAATGTTGCAGTCATGGCATTGATTGTGAAAAAAAGAAGTAGAGGTCGTAACAAGGTTAGATCATTATGAATGTAGCGAAATGTTCGTATTGGTCATTCTTCTTTGTGCAACACCATTGAATGCAAAGGTGACTCATTCCCCCATGGTCAACAACGAAAAAGACAGACAGAAGTGGTCTTTTCCTTGGCTTATCAGCATCTCAATCACTTTGTCAGCCGAAGGCAAAAAATTGCTGCAATCGATTATCAGAAGTTCTTATAGCCAAATGCGGAGAGTATGGCATGAACTTCAGGAAATTGATGCTTACCATCCTTCCAGTTGCGTTGTCGATCATTGTGGCCTACATTGTCGGGGTCAATTCGCTTTGTGAACCAGGTGAACCTGCACATTTTTACTGTGATTGATGGTAGAATTCAACCAACTTGTTTGCCATATAATTTTTGCATACTTGCTTTTGAATCTCGTTGTCAAAAATGTGGTCAATAGTATCATAAAGGTCAACTAAAATAGCCCATGAAGCTATATTTTGACCTCTCTTCATTTTGATTAATGCCAAATTATATTGTGCATAGATAGGTAACACTCTCTTTTGATAATGACCAATCCACCTAAAGTATTGTTCTGCCTCTTCAATTCTGCCTGTTTTGAGATAGATATGGCACAAATTGAAGTACGATTGCAGAATCGATTGACGAAGGTCGTGCTTAATTCTGAGCCAGAATGCATGTTCTATCCATTCGATGGCGTGATCGTTTTCCGGATCTGCATTGAAGCGAAGCATGCCAATCATATCGTAAATTGCAAATCCATCATAGGCTCTTCCCAAATGGTCTTTCCATACCAGTTTGGCAAATTTGCTCCAGCCGTCATCTCCCAGCAGGAAGTCCGTTGAATCCGCGACAAGTTCAAGGATGTTTGCCAAATTCTCCTCGTTGAATTGTGTTCTGTATCGCTGGAATTTGGATCTCATCTCCAGAATGATGAATGAGAACAGTTCCGGAGAAAGTGCAGCAACTCTTTGAAAGAGAACAATCTGTCGTTGGCTATTGAGACCAAAAACTCTGGCAACAGAAAAATATTTTTTTTCTGCCATAGAATCTATTTAAGAATCTAACATCATACAATGTAGTATGGCAACAACCATCAAAATCAGCGATGAGGCAAAGGCAAAGCTCGAAAGGATACGGGCAAGATTGCTTCTTCAAGGAAAAAAGCTCAGACAGGATGAGTTGATTGAATTCATAATCTCATTGGCGGAAACCAGTCCATTGATATTGAATCAAAAGGAGTTCAAAGGTTTAACCGACGAGCAAAAGAAAATATTTTTTTCATTCTCCTTTAAGGGAGGAAAATCAGACAAATCGATTGAGATCTATTTGCACGATGATAGTAATTGACACCTGTCTTTTCTATTCGAATTTTGCTGAAGATGATGTCAATCACAGGGTTGCAAGATCAATTTTTGAAAGAATTTTGTGTTTAATGGAACAGTCCATGTAGGGCTTTAGGGTTCTGAATAAACTACAATACAAAAGCAAGCCAAGCGAAAGGAATGGAAAGCAAGATGGCAAGCGCAGCAATTCCGTAGACAAACCATGGCAGCCACGATTTTTTCTGTTTTTGGGAAGTTTGGCTGAGCCATCCTTCAGATGGGACTGGCTGACTGAATAGACCCTGAGTACAGAAACAGGCACCCGTGAGATCCAGCCCTTTATTCGGACACGCTGGTTTTCGAACTTTGGAAGGTCAAATATGGCGAACTGTAGTTGCCCGATGATAGTGAGGGCTTCCCAAAGTGCAACCAACGAAACGCCGTCATTTTCAATCACAAAGTTGTGATCAAGCCTGAAGCCCGGCATCAGTCGTCCCATGACCCTTCCCTCAATTTCAACGGGTCTGCGGACGTAAATTCCGGTTTTGAACAGAGGGCTGTTTTCGTCAGCTTCAAGCACCTCTGTGATTGTGGTTTTGGTGAAATTGAAGGAATGTGCTGACCTGCATACCACACCAAGTAAATTCCTAGCAATGCCAATGCAGTTGAGGCAAGGGCCGCTGATGCTTTGGGGGACACCAAGTCCAAATACCATGAAGTGTAGATTCCAATGACAAGGAGTGACCAGAAGATGAAGTTGACAAGGAAGAAAGTAAGATCCTTGAGGAAGTAGGGCTGAAGGAATGATTTCCGATTGAAAGATATTTTTTGGCTGAGAATTGGTTGTTTCCCCATGCCAAGGGAAAGCTCATCCATCATCTCAATCCTGTCTGAAACAAGCGGGTGTGAACTGAACAGCCTGATGATTTTGCCCATTGGCTGTGTTCGCTCCCACTTGACAACTCGGTTGATTCGAGATTCAGGGGAAGTTTCGTCCATTCCGTAAAGAAGCAGTTCATTCGAAAATGGGACATGAACCCAAGGGAACCGATTACCTTTCTTGTTTCACTGGGCTTTGTCTTCTCCATCCTCGCTTTCTTTTGGGTTTCGTCATCCATGTTTTCTACAACTTTTACCTCTGTTGGGAGAAATGCAGCCATGGCATCAGGATTTCCTTGTGGGGTAATATCAAGGAGGCCATATCCTACTTTTAGAAGAGCAGTGCTCATTGCTCGTGGAGTGTTCCCATAGGTGGCTATGCTTCCGAAATCTGCCATTGCCTCCCTTGTTCGTGTCAATGTGAGAAGGAACAGCATGGACAATGTGTACAGGAACCTTGTAAAAATCGCAAGTCCAAGAATGATCGGATAGACCACCGATGTGATCGTGTCACTGTTTCTGGAAAGTTCTCTGAGGAAAGAGTAGCAGAAAGCTGTGAACAGCGGAAAGCCAGTTGCTGCGGTGATCAGAATAAAGTCATTGTTTTTCACATGGGACAGCTCATGCCCGATGACTGCCTTCACCTCTTCTTTGTTGAGATATTTGAACAGTCCTGCACTGACAGCAAGTCGTCCATTCCAATGGCCATGTCCATAGACAAATGCGTTCATGGTCTCATCCTTGAGAATCAGCACCTTCTTGATTCCCACTTTGGTTGTCTCTACCTGCTGCTCAAGGTAGTCAACAAACCAGTCTGGAAGCGGGGCATCTCTGCGCTTTTTGAAATGGACAACATGCACCCCAAATGTTGCTGAAATGACAAAATTCATAAAGAGGGGGGATACAAGCCATTGAAAGAGCAACCATCCCAAGCCAAAAAGGAATGCGAAGCCAAGGCTGGCGAGTTTCTGGTAGAGGTTCACTTCAAAGCGCAATGAAAGAGCAACAACAACGCTCAACAATGATAGATAAGCCATTGAAGCCATACCCAAAGTTGCAAAGGCAAACCTTCCCCTCAAATTCCACTTGGTACGGGAAAATGAGGGATGAATGACAAGAACAGTATTCATACTGCAATTTAGGGGAGGACAAAAATATGCATTTTACCTACATGCGAGGAATAGATGTTTTACAAATTGAAAAAAAGCAGTAGTTTGAAAGGTTAATCGAACAAATCAATGGGATTATTGCCCTGCATTTTCTTCAAATTTCTCAATTTTAGTCTTATTACTGTTACAGCAACCAGAAAAATAGGGAATAACTGTGAAATTTCAAGATATCCAATCGTAGGATTGTCTTGCTCTGTGGAATTGCCCTGTTGTGAAACGGTTGGAAGGTTGGCAATCCATTTATCTGATTGGAGAGTGAAAATGTCCTTTTCTTGAACAGAAAATCCAGTAGAAAAATAGATTTCAAATATAAAAAGAGTATGCCACCTCTCCGAAATAATGATACTGTTAAAATAGTTGTCAATTCCCATAAGCTTGAATCCGTCTGGAGTGGGCTTGAAATATCTGCCATTTTCGCAGTAGCAGCAACCTGCAAATTCAAAGAAAAGTCCTCCGTTTTTGGCCGGAATAGACTTTGTTGAAATTCTGCCACTGATATCCCACCCAGGGGGTAGAGGAAGAAACGATGTCTGATTTGTCGTAATGTCAGTTGCCAATGCACTTCCATTGGAGAAAACCACGTAGAAATGCATATCAATCGGATAATAGAATGCAACGAAGTTTGACATCGAAGTGGAATCCGAGATTGAGAAGGATATGTTGAATAAAAAGTTCGTGGCATTGTACACCTGCAATATCACTTCTGAACCATTTGATGATTGGGTAAAGGCAATGTCATTGGAATTATACCAAGAATCATCAAAAGTCTGATTTGCCCAAATTGGAGCTGTGTCATCTTGAAATGGGCTATATGAAGCAATGTTTTTCCTAAAATTGAGATATAGTGTGGAATTGGCAAGAGGAGCGTTTTTTTCTTCACTGATTGCGTTAATTTTCATAGAATATTGTCCGTTCACAAAAGATACCTGTTCAATTGCATAGGGTTCACTGACATTGAAAGTACAGCCTTGTACCACAATAATTGCGCTCATGAAAGCTGCGACTAAGGCAATGTAGATTCGGCCATTCATAACTAATTTTGTGGCATAAAAAATATATAGTTTGTGCAATACGAAAGACTCAATGCCTCTGATATTGTTTTTGACCATTAAAATTGGAATGAGTGGTGCTTTTGAAGAAACGAAGAGACAAAATTAACTCTTGAAGGACGAACAGGGATGCGTCCTGCGAGTCCTGAGGCGGATCAGCGGATGCCCCTGCCGTCTTCGGTACCAATCGGTATTGGAGGCGTGGAGGCATGGCCAGATGCAAAAGTATCACCCATAAGATGAGTGGTCTTTTCATTGAATGTCTCCTCTGTTGCAAGGAATAATAGTCCGCAGGCAAAAAGCCATCAAATTGTCATGTCCTAACAGTGTCTTTTATAGTGGCAGATTACCGACAGCAAAGGCACGAGTGCTCAACAATTCAAGGATATCGCTTTTTCTTACTCTTTCCGCAATGTCACTGTTTTGATCAAGAACTTTCCATGTATCCAAGTTGCTCTTTTCTTCAATTACCTGCTTCTTGTAGTTTTCCAGTCCCTTTTCAAGAGCAATGAGATGAGCGATTTCCAATAATTTGCTGGCTTCATCGAAGTTGCCCATGACCAAGTTGAGCTTTGATTGGAGAATATGGCACAGGACGAGAACAGGAACCAATGAGTGTGCTTTGGCGAAGTTGGTCATTTGTACAATTAACTTCTCAATTTTGATACCATATTCAGTCACATTTGATGTAACCATGTTTTGAAGCAAAATTTCAGCCATATGAAAATATCGCAAACACAAAAGGAATAACAGCTCAAACAGTCAGAAACAGAATAAATTCTCTTAAGCAAAAGGGGTTTTTGAGAAAAGACAGAACCATCCAAATTACCAATTTGGGAATAAGAACGATTTGTGAAGCCGAATCAATTATCAAGCCAACGGCAGTTGGACTGAAAAAAATCCACATCTTATTGTTGGGCATTACAGGTCGTCAATCCTTTGATTTTCTTTATACCTTGTTTTCAGTGCAACCTTATTCCCATTATGTTGTTCCCCTTTATGAAAGAGGAACAGGCCTTTATATTCAGCTTGATATTCCGATGGAAGTCTCCCTTCACATTAAAACTATGCTAAAGGAGCTACAGAGTCTTGAATATTTTGAAGAATGTACATTTTTGGATGATTACGCCATTAGTTCGAAAAAAATGGATTTTTCTTGGTGGGTTCCAGACAAAAAAACATGGAAATCACCCCTGACAAACGAAGCAATGCTTGAAATTATTGAAAATTGGAATCAAAAAAGTGCAGAAAGCAAATCAAAGTATAGTTTGCGAGTTGATGGAACATCCTCCATGCAAAGTTTAGATAAGCTCGACATGTTTCTCCTTCAAGAACTTACAATAAACTTCAATCCAAACCAAATAGAATTGGGAAAATATTATAAAAAATCCACTGCGACAATTTCCAGACGATTGCAGAAAATTAGGGATAATTGTATTTTCAGTTATCAGTTGTACCATGATTTTCGTATGTTTGATTTGACTTGGCCTCTTCTAATA
>JALUTL010000116.1 GCA_027016475.1 Candidatus Heimdallarchaeota archaeon | reverse complement strand
GAATAGAAGTAGAGCAAAAGGGCGCCAAATGCCCAGTTCTACCAGACAGAAGCATCTATAATGCTCTCAGAAGACACAAGGGCAAGAAGCCTGGAAAGCTGGACACCTTTGAGGAAATCGCTCCATATGTCGATTGGCTCAATCAAATGGTGCGAGAAGGCAAAATAACCCTGGAAGGCCGTTGCTGGGTCTGGACAGGCTGAAATCATAAGCCATTCAAGAAGGAGAACGCTGACTGTCACTGCCATAGAGTTTATAGAAGTAAAAGAACAAATGTACATAGCCCGTCTAATCCGGGACAATACGCATAATGGTCATGCGTATCGGATTAGAAGAGTGCGGCGTATCTATATATCGACCATTGTTATGTAGATACTTTGGTTCGAGCCCATTCATGTACACTATTGCGCCCCCTTAGCTCAGTTGGTAGAGCACCAGATTTTTAATCTGGGGGTCACAGGTTCGATCCCTGTAGGGGGTACTAGAAAGGAGCGCCAAAATGATTTATGCCATCATCTCTGTACTTGTAATTGCACTACTTATCGGGTCAAGTGCAATTTCTGGCGGCATCATGCTTGGACTAGTCATCGCAACTGGTCTAGCAGTAGTCTACTCCCAGCTCCCACAATGGACCAAACGGTTCATTGTCAGATTCAGGCTCATCTTTGACGCGCTAATTTCCGGCGCTGTCTTTGTAACTATCCACTCAAATACGGCCACAGGACTGGTTGGAGCAGCAACTTGTGGCCTACTGGTAACACTCCTCCTGCATCATCAGTCAAACAAGATGGTGGGACAAAGTACAGTAGCGTCTGATGCGCAGTCACTACTTAAGTCACTAAAAACCATGTAGGGAGCCAAAATGAAGTTCGTCGTACAAAAGAGGATTGAGAAAAGGATCAAGAACTGGGCCAAGGAGACATCAGAGCTATACTCCATCATCTCTGATCTCCTAAAAGACTCAAGGACAGACAGGCTGGCCGAAGAACTGTCTGTGCCGCTCGCTGAGATCTTCTTGCTGCTCAAGCAATACCAGAGGTCATCCAGGCTACGAGAAGCAAAGTGGAAGATCCTAGACCTACTAGGAAGAAGATCAGAAGAGAACTTCGAAGAGTAGAACAAAAGCCCCTTAGCATAATTGGCTAATGCAACTGGTTTTGATCCAGTAGAGTCCAGGTTCGAATCCTGGAGGGGCTGCTAGATACATAAGCCCCCTTTGGGGGTTTGGGGGTTTAAATTAGAAAAACAGGGGCTCTAGGATGCTCCTTTCAGTCTAAGGCCAATGTCAGAATCCTAAGTGTTTTCCTAGAGTCCCTTTCATATAACCTGGGGAGAGAATGGTTTTTTGGAAGCCGTCCAATCGTCGAATCTGAGTACTTACAATATGGACATCTCTCCCTGGGTTGTCTTATTACATAAGGAGGTTATTGTGACAAACAGAGAATATGCCGCCAAACATGGTATCTCCAAGCGCCAGGCCTCTAACATCATGTCTGGGAGACTCAATCATTTGGGCAAGAACTCCAATTTCATTCAGCGCGCAAAATCTCTGTCTCCCTACAAC
>JALUTL010000115.1 GCA_027016475.1 Candidatus Heimdallarchaeota archaeon | reverse complement strand
CACGAAGCTTAACCGAAGTAGTTTTAAAGAGTTTAATACGTATAAAACAGAAGTTTAAATACAAAGAAGGGTTTTCAAACCCTTTTTAAGCACAGCGATCACAACTCAGCAACTTTGCCCGATTTGTTCGTTTACCTAAGCACTCTCTTATAATCAATAAGGGAAAGGAGAGCCTAATGGGCGATCTCGAAATCAAAAAAGAAGGCTTTCGGATCAAAGAAAAGGATTTTCGGGTGTTGGAGAAGCTGCAAGAGCTCTTCCAGATCGACATTCCCATTATTTCCGAAGTAGGATCCGATCAGTTTGGTGCTGTCCTATGGTTCAAACGCATTATTGGCCTTTCTCTCAACAAGATTGGAGCATCTGAATTTCCAATCGAAATTCTTGACTTGGAAAAACTGCGGTTCCTGTATGTGGAGTTCAATGAAATCCAGGAACTGCCTCCTGCTTTGGAAAACTTTGAATCGTTGGAAGTATTAAGTTTGCGGGGAAACCCACTGATAGAACTGAATTCAGTGCCTCCCAATTTAGTTAAGTTGGATGCAGGCCAGACAAAAATAGCCGAAATATCAATTGAAAGGAAAACGAAATTGAAGGAATTGAAGCTTTACAAAAGTCAATTAACAACCCTCGATCTGAAGACGAGCTTGGAAACATTGGATATTTCAAAGAATCGTTTGGTTCTTGATCAAGTTCAATATCCAGAGGGGTTGAAGCACGTGAACGCTTCGTTCAATCGCATTGGAGATAGATTTCCGTCATTTCCCAATACAATTGAAAGGCTTGAGCTGGTTCATGTGGGTTTTGAGGGAACATTTGATTTCAGTGCCATTTCCAGTCTTGCAAATTTGAAAAAGCTCAGCTTGGCATCAAATCACATAGAGGATATCATTTTTCCAGTATCTGGTTTGAATTTGGTGGAATTGGATCTGTCAAACAACAGAATCAGCAACATTCCTGAAAGTCTCAACACTCTGCTAAATCTTGAAGAGCTATATCTTGGCGGGAACAGGATTGTCAGTCTTCCACATGAACCAATTACCATTCCAAACCTCAGACGGCTTTCTCTTGAAAAGAATCAAATTCAAAATCTTCCATCTTGGATGTTCGGTGTTCATTATGAAATTGATCTCCGGAAAAACCCTGTTGTACTCTAAAGCTTCAATGAATCAGGAGAAGTCTTTTCCAGTTCCCTACATTCATCTAAAGTAGCTACTGCCCTGCGCAAATGTGGAATGACGATTGACCCCCCTACAACCAGAGCAACGTTGAATGCTTCGTAAAACTCTTCATCTGTCACCCCCTCTATTACTCCCTGAATAATGTGGTAGCTTATGCAATCATCGCATCTAAGTACCATGGAGACAACCAACCCCAACAGTTCTTTGACTTTGGCAGATAGATGCCCCTCCTGATAAGCTTGTGTGTCAAGGGTAAAAAACCGCTTGATACCAAGATGACCAGTTTCGAATATTCTCTTGTTCATCCGTTGACGGAGTTCCCGAAATTCTTCAAGACTTTTTGCTGTTCCTCCAGCCATATGTTGTTGTGGCAGGTTTCACCTTTATGAATTTATGCCCATTCCAATAAGAAGGAGAATATTCCAAATGTATTTGTGCAGGATTTTAGCTAGTGTAGACAGAATTCTATCCTCTCATGTGGATTAATGTTATAAACTCCTCTAAATGTAGTGAAGCATGGTCGACCCATATCCTAAAATTGGACAAGCCATACGGGAATCACCATTTACTGATGATTCCAAGGTGTGGAAGAACAATTCATACTATAGGCAGAATATCATCAAATGGTCAATGTACGATCTAGGCAATACTATTTATTCGATGGTCGTTGTTTCTTTGACCATTGGGCCCCTTCTGTACATAAAGTATTACGAGCAGGGGCTTCCTGGCGATGTTGCAGTCTCAAGAGGAAATTTTGCTTTATCAATGACACTCTTGGTGGGAAATCTTCTCATGGCGTTTTTTTCACCATTTGTTGGGGCAGTAGCTGATAAAGTCAGAGAACGGAAACGACTGTTGATGAAGTTCACCTGGCTCTGTGTAACCTTCATGGCTTTGTTGGGTGTGTCATACTGGATAGACGACGTTTTTGTCCTCATTGTATTTTTTCTCTTGGCAAACCTGACATACCAAATTGGACTGGTTATATACGATTCAATTCTTCCTTTCATCGCTGATGAAGATGACCTAGGAAGAGTATCGGCTTTCGGCATTTCAATTGGTTATTTTGGATCATTCATTGGGATAGGGCTTGGTTTCATATTGATTGCAGCAGGATTGCCGGACTATGTGGTTCAGACTGCCGACCCTGCCAGAGGCATATTGGATATGTTTGAAATCGGATATATCCCCTTCATCTATCCCATCGCGGCAGTCATTTTCTTGTTGTTCGCAATCCCCATGTATACTGTCCGTGAGAAAAAATTGAAGAATCACAAGGTGGACATTGAAAACATCGTAAAAGAAACGATCCAAGAAGTTGTTTCTACAGCTAAAGACGTGGCAAAATACAGATCCATGAAGTGGTTCATATTGGGATGGCTCATTTATGTGGACGCAGCCAATACTACCATTTCGTTTATGAGTCAGATTGTAACCGTAGGGTTGGAATTTTCGGAAAGTAGATTTGTGTTAATTGTTTTAGGTCTAGGAATATTGTATGCGGTTCTCTTCACCTATCCAGTAGGCGTAGTAACAGATCGATACGGACCAAGAAAGGCATTGATTTTGGTTACAATGCTGTGGTTCATTAGCATAGTGCTGGCGTTCTTTACAAACATTACACCTAGAAGCGGTGAGGAATTGGGTATTGCTTTCAAGACCCCCGATTGGCTTCTTTATGTCTTCCCTCTCTTCGTCGGGCCTGCTTTGGGTGGAACATGGGTCGTGCAACGACAATATCTCACAGAGCTTGCGCCTCCTGAGAAGATTGGAAACTATTTTGGGTTTGCCAATATCTTCGGCAGAATATCTGCTGCATTCGGTCCAATTATATTCACAACAACCATAGATTTGCTGTGGCAAGGAGGAAACCTATTCAGCATCAACGTGGCCACACGGCTTGGCCTGTTGATTTTGGGAGGATTGCTGTTGATAGGCTTCCTGATTCTCGTTTTCAAGGTTGAAGATGTCCATGACCATTTCTTGGCAGGGGCCAAGGCAAATGGAAAGGGACAATGGGTGATTGGAGATGAAATTGTCCATGATGAGCTAGAACAAAGTTTCTTGGAACCAACCAAAGATAAGAATTCTGAAAAATTACCTTAAACCGAAACGGATTATCCATTTATTTTGAGACATGTGAAAATCTACAAGAAGTCACCTTAGTGAATATGGTCATGCAAATGGAAGAGACTATATCCAGTGGTCAATCGTTGGAGCCAATTGTAGTTGAATTGAAGGATGGAAGCAAGTTAACTGTTCAGTTTCAGCAAATAGATGTCAAGCTCTTGGACACCATGAAATTAGACAACGACCGTAAGCCTGCTAAGGTTGCACGTATATCCTATGGAAGAGTGTTTTCAGAGGAAGAGACAGGACGCACCGAAGCACAAGACATAGGCCTTGCAAGATATTTGATGTGGCATCGCCATACAAGCCCCTTTGAGAACATCGAATTTATGTTCCAAGTTCATGTGCCATTGTTTGTGGCAAGACAGATGCACAGGCATCGGACTGCGTCAGTAAATGAAATAAGCAGACGATATACATCACAGAATTTGGGGATGTTCGAATACGAGCTCAGGTGGTCAGACAAGTCGATCACTAACCAAGGAAGCGGCGAAATCGTCCTATATAATGATCCAACAATGAAAGAGGAGTATGACAGAGCATATGGCTTGATCAAAGAATCTGTGGAATTATACTATGATCTGATCGACAAGGGTGTTGCCGCTGAAACGGCCAGACAATTCCTCCCACAAACCATGATGACTACGTTTACCTTCAAAATGGATTTGCACAACCTTTTTCATTTCTTGGATCTTCGTCTGGATAAGCATGCTCAAAAGGAGATCCGCATTGTCGCCCAGAAAATGTTGAAGCTCATAACACCTATTATCCCCAAGCTTGTTGAAATGTTCCTTGACTACAGAACCATGAAGGAAGCATTCATGGATGTAGGCTACCACTGGTTCAAAAATGGAAAGGCTTCCGAATTTGCAGACAAGCTACGGAAGGAAATGAAGTTTTCAAAAGAGTGAAACATTAAAAGAAAAAGGCCTCCAAGCTTTGTTGACCCAAAAGATGAGACTTGATCAAGAAATCGTTCACAGGTCGAATCAGAACAGTCTCTAACCATTTCAGCACCTCATCCTTCGATGAAAAGACTGTTGGTTGTTGACTTAAGGCAGTTCTTGCTGCTTCCCGAACCACCCAAACACCAGCCGGGACAACATATTCTGGCGTAATCTCTCGAATTGAAACCACAGTTGCCTGTTTCCGAATAGAGACCAAATGCTCCAAGATGGCCAATCTTGCAGCATAGTACCCGCCTGCTTGACTGGCATAGGTTCCCCTTCCCTTGTACCTGCGTTGGGCATCAAAACCTTCAGAATCAAGACTGAGAAATCCTTTTGTTCCGAGAGTGTAGATCGAGTTGCTGGCCCATGCCTCAAAATTTTCGTAGAGCCATGCACCAGGAAACATCAGGATAGTGAAATAATTTCCATAAAGCCCTCCTCTGAAAGCCATGATCTGGTTCACAGAAGGAAAGTCCCGTATTTTTGCCAAGAGAATTTTGCCCATAGTGTCATCTACAGCAGTAATCGACCATCGTGTGGGAACTACTTTCCGTTCTTCATATTTTCCAAATGCACCAGAAGAGAAGGCA
Source organism: Candidatus Heimdallarchaeota archaeon (assembly GCA_027016475.1). Lineage (GTDB taxonomy): Archaea > Asgardarchaeota > Heimdallarchaeia > Heimdallarchaeales > Kariarchaeaceae > WAKA01. Next base: position 576 of record JALUTL010000115.1, on the reverse strand, counting down.
TTTTGCAAATAATATACATCCAAACCGCCTTCCTGCAAAATTTTTAATTGTTCTGTGGAAGACAGTTCATCCGACAATGTCCTTTCGACAAGCGGTGGAATCTTCGGATTGTCAATCACCTTGAATTTTGAAATTTCAGCCGAAGGTCCAAAAGGTTGGGCAATTGGATCTATTTTTGGTCGTAATGCTATGCCACCAGACAATTTCCCTTCTACATCTACAGGATTCGTAGAAAGGGCAATTTCTTGAAGCTGCGATGCTATCTTTTCGTCGATGGAGGTAGCTTTTGGTTTAACCTCCATTGGTTTCATCCCTCTGACCAAGCCAAACCTCAGTTCAATGATTTCGTCTAGGCTCAGGTTTCTCCATTCAGACGGGTTATTTACCAAGTTAACGTCAGTCTCATCTGGAAAAAGGACTGCTGAAGGGCCAGCCCTTACTCGAGGGTAGCCTTTGGAGCCAACAAAAATTTGAGGTGATGGCCCAAAAAATGATTCTTGATTGGTCAGTTGCTTGGCTTTCAGCGGATTGACCACCAGATCGTTGTCGCGCACATGGATACCGACGATCTGGCCC
>JALUTL010000114.1 GCA_027016475.1 Candidatus Heimdallarchaeota archaeon | reverse complement strand
GAATTGGAAAGTACGATTCAATCTCTAAAGGCAGAGATCAACGATTTGCAGGCAAAGGTACAAGCCGCATCAGCTACGGCAGGAAGCGAGAAGGAATTGAAAGTTCTTCGTGCGTTGGCCAAGGAATCCAATGTCTATGGAATATGGACCGTATTGAATGACCAAAAATCAATTTCCCTCATGAAGTTGTCCATGCAGTCTGGAAGAAACCTCGCTTCGACAAAAGAGCTTATCGAGGGTTTGGAAAAGGCAGGTTTGGTCAAAGTGGAGGAAAATGAGGAAGGAACAATTGTTTCAATTTTAGAATAGGAAGGAGCAACTAAAAGAAGAGTTATGGCCACTTACATCGTCCAGTTCCGCTATGGCGGAGAAGGATTCTGTGATCGCAGAAATTTACGATTTGCACGGAAATCTCCTGCAAACAGTTTCCGCTCCAGAAACTGGGATTGCTGTAGGCAAGCCGGTGAACTCTGTGACAATAATTGGTGGCCGAAAAATTCATTTAGGGGTTGTCGGAGAGGTGAAAGAAAAGGAAAGTGTTGAGTTCGATCTTCCCGAAGAAACTTATGTGATATTTTGGATGATCATCCACCCTTTCTTTGTCTGTGCTGATACTAGTTCAGACTTGTAAAATGTGTGGGGATCTGTCGGCAATCTGAGAAATTATTATTGGGAGAGACCGGTTGATGGCCCATTTCTGGATTTTCTTCAGATCGTAGGGATATATGATCAGTGTTTCTCCTATCATTGCCATGGAAGCTCTTGTTTCTTCCATTTCATCTAATTCTTTAATCAACTTTTCAATCCTCGGAGTCAATAGTCCACATGAAAAAGTAAACTCTCTTCCCATCTCAATTACTGCTTCAAGTGTTACTATAGGGTCTTGGTGAATTCTATCAATCAGTTTCTGTCCTGCCTCTGTCACCTTCTGCATCTGTGTCTCCGATGTAAGCACATCTGAGGTGGACAAGGGTGCTATTGGAATGATTGCAATCTCTTTCTCCGCTTGGAATGAAAGAACCTTCGCTATGCCGGGAGCTCCTTGAGTCATTCTAATTTCAATGCCTGGAACTGATTGACCGAGGACTGATCCCAGCCCTGTTTTACATTTTACTTCCGCAACATGAGCCAGTTGCAATAGCTCCAAGTAGGATAGCCCTGTTTCAAAAATTTCATTCAGAGCCAATGATAGGCTTATTGCCCCTGCACCGCTTGTGGAAAGACCATACCCTGTCGGTATTATAGTTTGGTGATTCACTTCAACAAATGGTTTGATTCCTGTTTTCAATTGAAATTCGTCAAGAACTTGATTGGACACAACGCCGTCTATTTCTATTCCATTGAAGAATATTCTTGTTTGGCTTGACAAATGAACCTTTGTAATCATGCCTTCAGAAAAATTAATTCCTCCTCCAAGACTCCCCATTGATAACGGGTTTTCAAAACGCTGGGGAACTGAAAAAAACAGAGTTGCATGGCTGGGTGCCCATGCAGATGCCACATCTTTCATTATTGACCAAGTTCACCTCTTATCCTCCATTTTATTTTTTGTTGAAGAAAACATTCATAATTTGTCAGTATCGTGCAGGAGCAATACTAAAGCGCAATTCGCCAAGATTTTCAATTCCGCTTGAAATTCTGTCCCCAGGTTTCAAAGTCGCGATTGGTTCCATGTAGAACCCAACTCCAGATGGCGTGCCTGTCAAAACAATGTCCCCTGGAAAGAGGGTTACTGCTTCAGCAATATAATTCAAAAGGTCTGGGATTTGATATATCATCATGCCGGTATAGCCATCTTGCCTTTTGTTATCATTGACATCTAACCATATTCTAAGATTATGGACATCGGCTATTTCGTCTTTTGTAGTTATGAAAGGCCCAATTGGCAGACTGGAATCGAAGGCCTTTCCTCGAGTCCATTGCTTTTCAGCTTTTTGAACATCTCTCATTGTCAAATCATTCGCGATGGTGTATCCAAATATTTTGGACATTGGATTCTCAGTTGTTCTATCAATTCTGCCTCCAATTACCACTGCCAATTCAACTTCATAGTCCAAGAACTTACCATGTTTTGGAAATGGCACGGTTGTTTCATGTCCAACCATGTTGCCTGGATATTTTGAAAATAAGAGCGGTTTTTCTTCAGGTTCTTTCCCCTGTTCACGGATATGCTCCAAATAATTCCTCCCAACGCAGATTATCTTTCCTGGTCGAGCCAATGGTGGAAGCCATCTGACATTTGGATGCTCAATGGCTATTGGTTCTCCTAACTGATAATTTGAAAGCAAATTTGGATCTACGAGGAACTTTTCGATCCCCATCGTATCCCTAATTTCTGTGTCATCCAACGGTCTGATAAACGCACCTTCTGCAATCGCATATCGCTCTTTTCCATTTAGAAAAATACGGGCGACTTTCATTGTGTTTTCTGAATCTGTAGATTGATATAGATTTAGAAATCAATCAAGGAATATTGTCAAATGACCAAGAGTAGAACTAAATTGTAAAGAAGATGTGCAATGATCGGGTAGAAGACAGATCCTGTTCTTTGCCGGAGTATTCCTAAGATCAAACCTGCAAAAATTGCATTGATGATAGAAACAAGGGAAAGCAAGTGAAGAAGTCCAAAAAGCATCGCAGGAAGGAATATTTGCAATTGCATTTTTTTTCCAACCCACAAATATTGGTACAGGAATTCTATAAAAAACAATTCTTCTGCCAATACTCCAGTCACGACTAACAAAAAGAGAAGAGTGGGTGAAAGGTCTTGGAACGGGAGGATGGTGGTGGAAATGTCTTGACTGATGGCTGAAATCAGAACAAATGCAAAATTTAACATCAATATGGCTGAAACCATGGTTTCGGCAAGTGCCTTTTTGAAGGGTGTTTTCTCCTTGTCTATCTTGTCTGTTCTTAATAGAAAGTAAATTGCCGGGAGTATCATTGGCACCGAAGTTGAGACAATGAGCTGACCCTGAAGGTCATTTGTAAGGAAGAAATAGACTGTGCTGAGATTTGGAAGAAGAATAAACGCAGACACTGTAAAAACTACAGACATAAAGACGGCTTTAACCACACTCGCAGTAGGGCCGTTCAATGTTTCAATGTCCATTTCTTCCAACGATCGAATGCCCAAAATGAGGATTAGTAACGAAAAAACAAATATTGTTCCCAAGTATATACCTCGATTCAATGTAAATCTATCTTCCAATATGATTGAGGTAACTGGAAGTATAGAAATTCCGAAGCTTAGTGCATAAAAAACCATTAAGTTGATAAAATTGGTCAGATCCTCTTCATTGTCTGATGGGTTGATCAAATATATGGCCAAAGCAATGCATATCAAACAGAAAATGAAAAAGATCAAAAGCATTCCAATCTCACCCATTGATTCAATCGATCTATCCCCTGTAACAGTAAGAATCAACATAATGATGAGGAAAATTGGTGCCTGAAATGTCAGCATTTGGAGCATTTTCCCCATTACAAATTTTTTGGCGCCATGTGGTGCTGATTTGATTACTTCAAACACAGACTTATGGGTCACTGTGAAATTGGCTACTTCAATAAATACAAGTGTGGCGGCAGATGTGATTAAGGTAAATAGTAAAATCCCTTCTTCGATGGATTCTCCCAATGATTGTCCTCCACGAAATAATCCTTCTTCAGACAATGCGAAAAGAAGAAAAATTGCAATTGCAATTCCCATCGTCAATCGTGAAAGATGTTCCAAGTCCCTTAACGCCCCATAAACCAGTGACCTGTATATCAATCGAATGGATTGATTTGGAATTGTAACAGTAAGTGTTTCAAATGAACTTTTTAGTGGAGATTGCCTGACTGTTATTGTAGTGCTGGTTGCAACTTCGTCCCAATCGTAGAGCCTTTTGGCACTGACTGCCCCAAGAAGGAGAAGGAGAACAATGGACAGTGCCAGAAGAAAAATGGCCATGCTTACTGAAACTCCTATTTCAATCCCATATAGTCCATAAACAATAATTGTTGTGGCGAGTATGAATGGCAGATAACTCAAAGCACCAAGCTGTTGCCCGTTGTCTCCAATTTCAATGAGGAGGCGGAGCAGTGGAAGTGCTGAAATCATAAAGAGGGAGAGCAGAAAAGTTACAATTGCTCGAGAAGTGTCATTTTTCCTTGTTGCGAACATTTTATAGACAATTGGTGTAATCAATGTTCCTGCAATTAAACCCAATATGATAAGCAAGGTTATTCCCAAAAAAACGAACATGGTTGACACCAATGGCGGAATGCTACTGAACCCAACGAAGGGTGTCAAGGAAATTGTCCCGACTAATGCATAAAATGGAAGAAAGAATACGAGATTTGCCAAGGAGTTTCCGATTAATAGTTCACTTGGCTTTACAGGGCTTGCCATAGCCACCTCTCTTCGTGACTGTGCACTTCCATCATATACTGTCCTTCCTAGTGGGCTTACAAATGGACCAAAAAGCGTGAAAAATGAGAACATCGAGATTATGGCAAAGAAGCGCCCAATTGGTGGTGCCGTCTCGCGTGTCAAAATGGCATTGGCCTGCAAGTAGTCGATAACTGTTCTGATAAAAAATGAGATAAAAAGCACCCCTGCCAAAAACAATATTGGTATCCATTTCCTGATCCTTCTGAAACGGGCGGTAGTCGTATAATATTCTGCTTTGAAAACAGCGATCCATCGATTGTGTCTCATGCTTTTCCCTCATGCAAAACCATTTCCAGATAAGCCTCTTCGAGAGACGAGTAGCTTCCCATTATCTTGTCTATATGTCCATAATACCTAATTTCTCCTTGCTCAATGATGGCTATATAGTCACACAATTCTTTGACATTCTCCATCAAATGTGTCGCAATTAGGATTATCCTGTTTTGGTGTTTATATGACATGATAATGTCTTTCACTCTTCTTTGAGCTACGACATCAAGATTTGCCATTGGTTCGTCCAAAAGCAATACGCTCGGTTCGTGAATCATGGATGCGATTAATGCAACCTTTTGTTTTTGCCCTTTGGAAAGAGTTTCAATAAGTCTATCTTGAAAAGGGGTTACATCAAGAAAATTTGCATATTCTTGATAATTGTCATGAATTTTGTCTTCTGAGAGGGAGTAAAGTGCTCCTATGAACTCAATGTATTCCATGACACTCAATTTCTCGTACAAAGCTGTTTCCTCCGGCAGTAAGCCTGTAATTTCCTTGACTGCATCTCTTTTTCGTATCAAATCCCAACCGAAAATTGATCCAGTTCCATTGGTTGGTTTCATGACTCCCGATATGAGGCGGATCAATGTTGTTTTTCCCGCCCCATTGGAACCAATCAATCCAACAATAGTTCCTTTTGGAATATCAATGGTGATTGACTTTAGTGCATCAACATTTCCAAACTGTTTCGAAATATTGGTCAGGCTTATACCTATTTGAG
>JALUTL010000113.1 GCA_027016475.1 Candidatus Heimdallarchaeota archaeon | reverse complement strand
AGAATAGGTGGCTTGACATGAATGAGCACAAATCTCAAGCAACTGAACAGATGATCCTTCACCCAGGTGCATTGGAATTCATACGACACCTACATTCCAAGTTTGGCACAACAATAGCGGAATTGTTAGAAAGAAGGAAGCAAGAATTGAAGAACATTAGGGATGGGAAACTACCAAATTTTTTGAAAGAGACAGAACATATCAGAAAGGACGATTGGGTTGTTTCCCCTTACCCTAAAGAAATTGAAGACAGAAGAATAGAAATTACAGGTCCCGTTGACAGAAAGATGATTATCAATGCACTGAATTCAGGCGCGAATGTGTTTATGGCTGATTTTGAGGATTCAAATTCTCCAACATGGGCAAATTGTTTGAGAGGACAAATCAACCTGTATGATGCTGTCCGAAAAACCATTGAATATAAAGATCCAAATTCAGGAAAGGAGTACACACTCGGAAATGCATTGGCCACCTTATTTGTCAGACCGCGTGGTCTACATTTAAAGGAACCCCATGTTCTTCCTGATATTCCCGACCTTTGTGCATCATTGGTTGATTTTGGACTGTTTGTGTATTACAATGCAAAGGAACTTTTAAAGCAGGACTCTCGTCCGTATTTTTACATCCCTAAGCTCCAATCCTATCTTGAAGCACGGTTATGGAAAGAAATCTTTCAAGAGGCGGAAACCTATCTTGAAATTCCAAAAGGAACAATCAAAGCAACTGTTTTGATCGAGCATATTTTGGCTGCTTTTCAGATGGATGAGATTCTCTATGAACTCCGCGAATATTCAATTGGCTTGAATTGTGGTAGATGGGACTATATCTTTAGTTTCATCAAAACTTTTGCTCATGAGCCAGAGATGATCATTCCTGATCGAGCAGGTGTGACAATGGACAAGGGTTTTCTCCGTGCGTATTCCCTTTTGCTGATCAAGACTTGCCATAAAAGAGGGACATTTGCAATGGGTGGTATGGCAGCGCAGATTCCAATCAGAAATGATCCTGACATAAATGCAATTGCATTGGAAAAAGTGTACCAAGACAAGCTTCGAGAAGTGAAAGATGGTCATGATGGCACTTGGATTGCACATCCAGGCTTGCTTGAAACTGCCAAAAAGGCATTTGACCAATTTATGCCAACTCCGAACCAAATACATAATAAAAGGGAGGATGTAAACGTTACTGCAGAGGATCTGCTCAAAATCCCAGAAGGAGACATCACTGAGGAAGGATTACGAACAAACATCAGCGTGACATTGCAATATTTAACCAATTGGCTTGCAGGAAATGGATGTGTTGCAATTAATCACATCATGGAGGATGCAGCAACAGCTGAAATAAGCCGTGCACAACTTTGGCAATGGGTACACCACAAGGTTGCCTTAAAAGATGGAAGAAAGGTGACTTTGGATCTAGTGCAACAAATTCTGGATGAAGAAGTCCAAAAGTTATATGGAGTTGTCCCGAATGAATTCGAGAGGCAATTGGAGATTTCCAAGAACCTGTTGATGGAGCTTACTGCAAAAGATGAAATTGAGGAATTCATGACAATTCCAGCCTACAAATATTTGAGG
>JALUTL010000112.1 GCA_027016475.1 Candidatus Heimdallarchaeota archaeon | reverse complement strand
TGCTTGGACAATGCAAATTGCGGAGAAATTTCTTAAGGAAAAATATTCCATAGATAGTGTTGAGGGCTATAGTGTCACTGTCAACTCAGAAATTCCCATTTCGTCGGGTTTAGGGAGCAGTGCCGCCACGGCGGTTGCATTGGTCGCATCCTTGTTTGATTTGTATGGCATTCCTATTGATCCATCGATAGTATCTTCCATAGCGTTTGAGGGAGAAAAAATTGCTCATGGAACACCATCAGGTGTAGATAATGCCGCCTCCTCTTTTGGCGGATTCATCTGGTTTCAAGACAGAAAAATCACTCCTCTTGATGATCGTCTTGAATTTCCTTTAATTATCTGCAATACCAATGTGCCTCGTGAAACCAAAAAACTAGTTTTGGAGGTTAGGCGAAGGGTTGAACAATACCCGAAAGAGATGAATGAGCTATTGAGAAAAATGGGAGAGATGCCATCAAAATTTTTGTCTGCTATCAGAACCGGCCAATTGGTTCAGCTGGGTCTTTTGATGAATGAAAATCAAGAATTGTTGGACTCAATTGGTGTAAACCATCCCACAATAGAAAAAGTTAGACAAAGGTCACTTGATGCAGGTGCACTTGGAGCAAAGTTGACAGGTGCGGGCGGTGGTGGTTGTGTGATCATCCTTCCTGAATCTCAGGAACTTGGAGATGAAATTCAAAAGGTTCTAATTAAGGAGGGATGGGATGCATATTCAACACAAATTACATTTAAAGGAGTTGTTGCAGGGCAATGAAAAAAATAGTTCTGATTAAGCTAGGCGGATCAGCAATCACATACAAAGACACGGAGAAATCCCCCAACTTGAAAGTGATAAATCGTTGTATGAAAGAACTTGCTGAGTTGAAAAATGTCCATCCAATAATCGTTCATGGCGCAGGGTCATTTGGTCATCCCATTGCAAAGAAGTATGATCTCATCAATGGACTGTCTGAAGAAAGACATCAAGATCAGATAGTGGCGGTTGCCAGAACTAGGCAACACATGCTGGAACTTCACAAGCTGGTCGTGGATGCTGCAATCGAAAATGGCCTTCATCCCTATTCACTTCCAGCTTCCGCCATCTCTTATGAAACATCAGAAGGCAAATACAATTTTTTTGGAGAAAATTTGACCAGAACCTTACGACTGAACCTCAACCCCATACTGTACGGCGATATTGTCATGAGCGATCTGAGGCATTTCACTATACTGTCTGGTGACACGATTATGTACCTTATTCTGGAATGGCTCAAGGGAACAAAGTATTTTCCAAGCTTGATTGTATTTGGATCTGATGTTGATGGACTCTACACTGATGATCCCAAAATTAATGAAAGGGCTAGACTGATTGAAACAGTTTCGATCAAGGATGTTGACGCCGCTAAAAACAATGCAAAACATTCAATGCATGACGACATAACTGCTGGCATGTTGGGAAAAATCAGCGCAATAGAAAAAATCTTGAAATTTGGTATCGAAGCCAAAATCGTAAACTTGTTGCAACCAGGTCGTATTTCTTCTCTGCTTTCTCCTGAATTTATAGGGACAAATTTTCAGCCGTAAATTTCTCAGTCTTTTTAGAGAAAACTGAATTTTCCAATGACAGGAACTAAATGCATTAAAAGGAATCTGTCTATAGATGATTGAGAGAACATGTCCACAGATCAAGAATTGTTTGAAGGAACTATTGATGAAAATGAATTATTGGTTCCTTTGGATGACTACCTGACATCAGGCGTTCACATTGGAACTACAGTTGCTACAAAACAAATGGCTCCTTTTATTTATCGAGTCAGAAATGATGGATTGTATGTTTTGGACATCAAGAAAACTGATGAGCGCATCCGCCATGCTGCAAGGATGGTCGCCAGTATGGATCCTGAAGATGTTGTTGTAGTGTCTCAACGTCAATACGGAACAGTGCCATCCTCAAAGCTCGCTCGTCTTTGTGGATTTAAAGCAATCCCAGGCCGTTTCATTCCAGGTACATTTACAAACCCTCAAAGTAAATACTTTACAGAACCCAAACTTGTTTTCATAAACGATCCAAAATCAGACAAACAGGCTTTGGACGAAGCACGACGAATGAACATTCCTGTTATTGCCCTCTGCGATTCTGACAATACCACCTCCTATGTAGATCTTGTAATTCCAGCAAACAACAAGGGGCGCAGGGCTTTGGCACGAGTCTATCTGTTGCTTACACAACAAATTCTTAGGGAAAGAGGAGAGTTGGGTGAAAACGAAGACCTTGAATTGCAGTTGGACGACTTTGCTTTCAAATTGCTAAGATCATAAATTAACCTGCTAAGCTTCCTTCATGTGAATGGCAAATAGGTGTATTTTTTATATGCCCGAACATGGGTTTAGGTATGGATGGAAAATATTGGGCCGTTTTACCCATTTTTCTATTATTGCTTGGACTGGTTCCAGTGAACATAGTCGTACCAGCAGAAAGCCAAACTGAAAATTTTACCATACGAGTGTTGACACGGCCTTCAACTGTAGATCCCAAAGGACAAAGAATCGTAAATATGTTGCAGACCTATTTCGATCCGTTGAATGTCCGTGTGGTTGAAGTTCCTGCGCTTGAAACAGTGTTTTTCAACAAATTGCTCAACCAAACATCGGAGTGGGATATGGCAATTTCACCATTCCGAATAGGAGAAAGATTTGATCCTGCATTGATTGAAATCTTTCATCCAGATTTTTCCACATTTGCTAGAAAATATACAGATACAATCGGTTCACAACTTTTTACTCAAATAGGCTTAGATCAATCGTATCTGAGCTTAATTGAGAATGCCTATTTTACATTTGATCCTGTCGAGGAGAAAAACCTCTTGCTAGAATTCCAGAAAAAGTTCAATGAAGAATGGCTTACTTTATTTCCATTGCTTAGCCCAACAGATATCATCTATACTTATAAAGAATTGGCAAACTTCAAGGAAGGAGAAGACATTTCCAATATGGTTTTTTCAGGTTTGAAGTGGAATTCCAACCCTGAGAAGCGAGAGGAAAATGGGGGTAGGCTGGATAATCTGAGACTGATAATTCAAAACACTTTGGGGAATTTCAATCCATTGATTACTACCAACAATCCAGATTATGATCCTATGTTCAAATTGATGTTTCCTCAATTGCTGTTGTTTGATTCAGAAGGAAACCATTATCCTCATCTTGTAGTTTCATATGATTACAAGATTTTCGACAACAATAGTTCAGAAATCATCTTCAAGTTACGCAATGATGCAAAATGGCTCAACAAGGACGGTATTGAAGTTGGCCCAATTACTGCGAAAGATGTGAAGTTCACATTTGATATGGCACGATTTCCTTGGGTAGGCGCATTCTCGAACAATTTAATAGATAGGATTACTGAAATTGAGCTGGTCAACACATCGTCAGTGAAATTTGAAATCAGTAGGGCTGCACCTTCTGACTTATGGTTGCTTTCGACTCAACCCATCGTCCCCGAAAGTGAATTAAATAAAACTCTCACATTTGCTGGAGTTGAAAGAGGAACAATTTATGGGGACAAAATCAACCCAATGAGCTCAGACCAATGGCTAAACTTCGCAGTTCAGCCCATTACTGGATCGATGTACTATTTCCAATCAAATAGAAACAATGTTGTCACTTTAAAGGAAAATCCATCTTTTTGGTATCCAACCAAGGATGATGCTGTCAGTTTCAACGGTTCAGTTCCTTCAAATAACTTCTTCTTCAATTGGAATGACAATCCATCTACACCCACAACAGAGAAACCAACAGGTGCAATCCTCAAGGAGATTAGCTTTACTTTTGTAGAGGACAAAATTTTTGGTCTGGTGCAGTTTGACCAAGGATTGTTTGACATCTTCCAAAATTATCGAACAGATGCAGCTCCTGTTTACTCCAATGATCCTGACTTTGTCGTAAAAAAGGTAATGGCAAAAAGAATGCCTGATAGTCTGTTAATTAATTTCCAAAACAATCTTCATTTAAGGAACTATGAAATCCGAAAAGCACTGCTTTCAGCCATCAACAAAACAGAAATGGCAATTTTCATTGGGAATGGGCAAGATCCTCAATTTTCCCCAATTTCTAAAGCCTACGCTGAATTCTATACAGATAGCTATGGAATCACATACAACTATACTGTTGCCAGAGACCTGTTCAGGAAAAATGGGTATCTAGCTGAAGAAAATTCAGTAAGAACCATAACCGTATCTACCCCAAGTGTTTCATTTTTGCCACTATCAATTGTTGTGTTTGCATTTTCTGTCACAGTTTTGTTCAGAAGGAAATTAACTACCAGAATCATGTAAAATGCTTTTTGAGAACTATAATTTACAAAGATTACTTCTTGTAAGGGAGAATGGTTTCGATCAAGTTTGTTTGGCTTATGATCATCCTTCTACAACAAACTTTCTTCAACTTCAATTCATCCAAAATTTCTTGGACAGACCGTTGTGGGTCTGATTCCTTCATTTGGACATAGGATTCCCATTTGTCGCCGACTATTGTCCCGCAGGTGAAACATCGTACTGGAATTAACATCAACCCTCAATCTACATACTTATTGAAAAGTATATTTGTTTTGACCTAATTTTGGTTTGCTTTTCTCCTTGCTTACCAATATGATTAAATTTGAAGGCATCCTTTATACTGTTGTGAATGAAGAAAAGCAAATGCAAAGACTTGCTGTGAGGCTTTTTTTGTCTGTCGGATTTGCCGTCACTTTAATTCTGTTTGGTGTGCTCTCATTTTTTGTCGGAGTTTTCTTTTTGGGAAGCAGATCCGTTACAACACAACAATATCGAGATGCTGCAATTTGGTGGATGCTTGCAGGAATTTTGATGTTTGTGGCAGGATTTCCTTTGCTAATCAAGTTCCTTAAAGACAGTCCTCCTCCAGGCACTTATCCACAATATTAGGAAAAACTCTTCCCAATACCTTTCTTGCCAATTGTGGACACCATTTAGAGTTCATCTTTCAAACTAGCTTTGATTGCATGAGAGAAAAGCCTCGCGCTTGAATCATGATTTTCATTTCAGGACTTTTAATACTCAATTTAAATGGAATGGTGCGGATCGGTTCATGAGTCATGGGCCCTACCGATGTACTGGAAAAACGGTCTCTCTACCAGTGAGTCTAGCCGGACGAAGGGTAACCAACTGTTCCAGACACCAAGTTTGGTGCGGGAGAGAATAGTGTTGATGGAACGCTTCCTTGCATACCTCGCGAGGGGTCACTGCGATAATGGGCTACCAAGGGATGGCCGCAAGAGCCGGTGTGTCACCGGTGGTTATCTTTACTCCGGCAGGGATTAAGCCCCGCCAATGAGGGACGGACAGGCATGGCGACCTGCGAGTCCTGAGGTGGATCTGCGGATGTCCCTGTCGTCTCCGGAACCAATCGGAGACAGGGAGGCATGGCTAGGTGCACATGCACCATCCATAAA
>JALUTL010000111.1 GCA_027016475.1 Candidatus Heimdallarchaeota archaeon | reverse complement strand
AAAAGAACCCATCACAACTACACTTCTTTATCAAAAATATCAAGATGTATGCAAAGCCCTACATATTGACGAATTGACTCAAAGAAGAGTGGGGGATTTGATAAATGAGCTTGATTTACTTGGAATGGTAAAAGCTGCAGTGATCAGCAAAGGACGATATGGACGCTCAAAGGTAATCAAGTTGGCTGTTCAACCAGCACAAATAAAGCACACCCTAGAAAGAGACTCCACATTTTCAGACCTGCTGTAACTGATTTTTTTCCGAAATCGGCGTTTATGAAACAAGTGAATTGAATTACTTACCGAGAAAAGATTCGCTTTGAACACATCGAAAGTTTGGTGTATGATTTTTTATAATTACCTTTCAAGTCAATCAAGTGATAAGACAAGAAGACGAACCCAGCTCAAATATGGGTAAGATTATGACAGAAATAGCAACCGCAACTCTGCTGATTATTGCTCTTTTTCTCATAGATGAACCCCTACAATGGGTTCTTTCCTATTTTTTCGGTTTCAGCATTTTTATTAGGTACATTATTATTGGTATGGGAAGTAGGTTCAAAGTACAAATAAGAACACAAGAAGGTCGTTATGTTTTCTATCCCTTGAGGATTAAATGGAACACAGTTCTTTCATATGTCATTAATGAGGTACCATCAAACAAAAAGGTAGATATTTTCGATTGGGCCACCAAATTCAAGGGAAGTGAGTTGAAAGTGAGATATGATATAACTTTAGGAAGAAGTTTGATTTATCTGGAATATTCCCAAGAAAGTTGGTTAAGGCCAATCTCTTTGCGATTAATTGGCAACAGGATAGAAAGTATCATGTTTGAAAGGATGCTCCGATTTGAAAAAATTGGATTACTCCCTGCCGAAGGCAAGAAATCAATTTTTTTTACGGCCAAAAGTTTTCCGTGGATTTTGGATGTGATTTCACATTTCAGGAGCATACTAGCTATTAAAAATGAGGATTTTAAACAGATACATTTTTCATTGAAATTGAAAGTTTCGAAAAAGGATCAGTTGATTACCTTCAAAGCAACAGGGAACAAAAAAGAAGATCTTAAAATATTAAAAGAGGTAATAAAATCAACTTTTAGCAAACCAATTTTCCATCGGGTTGAAACTTTCCAATCCAATATGACCTCGGAGATGAAGAGAATATTTAACTTGCAATACCAATCAACTTCAATTTCAAATTTGCTCCTCACATCCAATAAGCCGAAAAATAACGAGAAAGGTTTTGTAATAGGTAGGGAGAGGAACTGGAAAAAACAAACTGACATCACACTCCAGATAAAGGATTTTTACCAAGGAGGAATTATTTCGGGAGCACCAGGAACTGGAAAAACCACCTTGAGACTTACAATAATGAAAAACATGATTGACCATGGGATTAAGGTGATCGATATTGATTTGAAGGGTGAGGCATCTAAACTTACAGCATTTGCAGAAAGAGGAAAAACATTCATACCAAAACAGAATTTTCAAATTAACATTTTTGAGAAGCCAGAAGGGTTAGATAATTCTGAATTTATAAATTTCCTCTATATGGGATTTATAGACAATTTTTTTAG
>JALUTL010000110.1 GCA_027016475.1 Candidatus Heimdallarchaeota archaeon | reverse complement strand
TGGAGACAGGAGTGTCTGTAAAGGATATTTCTGCAATGGTGTTGGGCGGTCACGGTGATTCCATGGTTCCATTAGTCAGCAAGACAACAATTGGAGGTGTTGACCTTCAACACTTCCTTAAACAGGAGCAGATTGAAAAAATCGTAGAACGGACACGGAAGGGTGGTGGAGAAATTGTTAACATTTTAGGATACTCAGGTTACTATGCACCAGGAATTGCAGCAGCAGAAATGGTGGAAGCAGTTCTCAAGGATCAAAAACGAGTGTTGCCGACTGTTGCCTATCTCAATGGTGAATATGGTTTTTCAGACATTTACGCTGGTGTTCCTGCAGTATTGGGTAAAAACGGTGTTGAAAAGGTACTGGAAATAGAACTAACAGAAGAAGAGCGGAATGCACTTCAAGTTTCATTCTCACATGTAAAACAGGGAATTGAAGAAGCAAAGACACTTCTCGATTAACTCATATAACTTTTCAACCTATTCTCGATGTGATCCGCTGATTTGAGCATTTTTTTCAGTAGCACCTTGTTCAACAGGGTTCTATAGTCTTTTTCTGAAAGATACCCGTTTTGGTAACAGTACTGGATATGGGTCAACGCTTTTGATAAGTCAGGCATGGCCTGGATCAACAAATCTACTTTATCATCCATTGTTGCCTTTAATTGAAGTACATTGATCACGACTTCATTCCAAATGTCGAAATCGGAAAGTTTGGACGCGATTCGATCTCGATAAATATGGATGTCGTCTGGCAATCTGATTTTTGGTTCGAATTTTGACTACTTAAATGCTTGCTCATTGAATGCCCATTTCTTGCACATAAAATCTTCAATTGTAAATCCCAAGTCTCTAGTGCGAAAAATTTCAAGATATATGGATTTTACCATGTTTTCAATGAATGACAAGGAAATTACATAGAAACTCAAAGAAACGAAGATATGACAACGAGTGACATAATTATCGCTATTGATAAAAACAACACTACGATTGCAATTTCAGACATGTCCTCTGATATTTTGGATGAAAGCCTTCCTCCTAATTGACCACCAATAATAACTCCTGGAATTGTAAACATGACCAATGGCCACGGAATAGATTCAATTCCTACTATGATCATATCTGTAAACGTTGATGCAAGAACTACTACCACCACAACCAATACAGAAGTGCCAGAGGCAACAGTCAATGGGATTTTGAATCTTCCTCGCAAGTTTGAAATGGCTGATTCCCCAATGCCGACAGAAATGAAACCTGTCAATAATGAACCAGCCATAATGCTAAAACCGCTGATTGTATCATGGGCTATACAATAGTTGTACTCTTCTACATTTCCGCCAATAAGCCGTCTAATGTCCATTTTATGGAACAAACAAATCTCTTCTGTATTGTTCACTTTTCCCTTTGATCTCCAAATGAACCAAGCAAGAAAGAACAAAGTAATGGAAAAAATTCCGAGAAGCAAAGTCCCGTTTACCATCCTCTTCAGGATTGTTCCTAGAATGCTAAATGGAACTCCAACAAGGATGTAAAACCTAGCCGTTTTGTAATCGATGGTCTTTTTCTTGAAATAGGCATACAA
>JALUTL010000109.1 GCA_027016475.1 Candidatus Heimdallarchaeota archaeon | reverse complement strand
CTGTTTTAGAGTATACATTTTATATTAAAATACATTGATTTAAGCAGAAACATACTATAAACCAAGTTATTACTCAGTTTTTCAGCCTGAGAATTACAACCGTAACAGCAGATAAAGAAATGATTGCAATAAATGAAATAAAGAGCGGGTTGTGCAGGAGATCAATGTTTTCAGAAGGGTTCTCCTCAACTGAACCTGTAATTCCCAATAATGGGTTAAGCGCATTTTGGAGTTGGGAGGAAGTGATGGTTGTGTAATTGAACGCTTGGACAAGTGTCAATGTTTCGTCAAGCACCCAAACGTAACCATTGGTGACTTGATATGTTTTCGCAATGTTGTTTATATCAAGTCCGAAATCCCATTCATATGTCCCTTTCATTGAAAGAACATCAGATAGGGTATCACGAGAATTGCCATAACTGATTGAAACAAAGTTCACTACACTTTTGTAATCCTCATATAGCGCATTCATTGCTCTTTGATTTGCCTTGCAAATGGTACACCAACTTGCTGCCCAATCAATGACTGTAGGTTTGCCGGTGTACACATTAATATTGACAACGGTCTCATTGGTCAGTTGAAACTCAAAATCAGGTTTAATTGAATGAGTCATTATTTGAGCGTTCCCGAGGGGTACAGCGGTTGGAATAAAAAAGAGAAGTGTCACAAACAAAGCAATTGGTCTTTGAAAAGAGTTCATATTCAAATCTCAGTTGCCAATTATTTTAACATTTGCAAGCAAATTGAGCACTTATTCTACAGACAAAAAACACCTCTCAATTTCAACAAAATTTAATTACTTATTTAGGGTAATATTAGTAACAAATTTCACTTTAAGGCGTAATCTTGAATTCCTCATGTTAATCATTCACCACAAAAAAGAAAAAGCTTAAATTATTATTTTTCAAATTAGCATAGAGAGGTAGTAGACCATAGCTCTGCGTGTTACCCCTCATTATAGAGTACAATGGTGGAAGTCATTTGACGCAAATGGATTTGAATAACAGTTGGCCATCGTTTTTGTTAACAGTCGACGATTTTGGGCCAAAACTTATCCATACAACAAATTTTGAATCCTTTGGAAATTTGAATGAAGATATATTCATTTCCGAAATTTTGAACTTGGGAGTGGCGCTGAGTGCAACATTGGGCGGGGGGAATAGGCCTGTCGGTGGTCTGACTGTTATTTCATCATCCAACCGATTTATGGCAAGAATAATCACAATTCCGATAAGAAACAATGAACAATGGTTTTTTTGGCTTCTTTTTGTCCCGTTTCATTTGCAAATAGATTATTCCAAGATGTTTGTCTTTGAGGGAAAGATAATGAAATATGTTCAGTACCTTTTACACAAAGGACTTTCGCTTTACGAAATCAGTTTGAGGCTTTATGAGACCATTACCCGACTGTTCCAGGGCGATATTATAGAAACTGAAGGGATTTTTGAACAACTTCTTGTAGGCGCCTCTGAATAGAATTGAACCTTACTTCGATTTTTTATAGAAACATAATTTAGTGCTTGGTGTTGGAGTAAGTCGTGAGCACCCTCAAGAGTTCGCCTTTTATCAGACAAATTACGGAATCAAAGGCATTTGATTTGATCTGGACGCAACTTCCTCAGTTTCAGAATTGGAGTTCTTCTTCATGGTGGTTTTTTCTTCTGTTTCCAAAGCAGAAGCATGGTTATGGGCCAAAACAGATGATGTTCACATTCGCTTCAAGGGTGGGAAATGAAATACGTGTAAGTCCATCAGTTGATCAGGCACGAGACAATTGGCAAAAAGGAGTTCATCTGCCAAGAAAGGAAATTAATGGGATTGACAGATTTTGGACAACAGTGGTTGGATGGATTCACGACGGGAAGCAGGTACATGATGCAATCGTGCATCAACCCGCATTAGCTACACTTTCTCGGCAAGGATCTCTTGAGGCATGGCAAGATGGATATGGAGCTACAATTCAGAGAAACTTTGAACGGAACAATGGCATTGATGCCCATTTCAAAGGAAAACGAGGCCATGCAGAATTTACTGTTTGGTCAGATTCAGACAATATCAACGAACAGCCGGTTTTTTCTGATATACAAACAAAATTTGGAGGGACAAACCTTGTTGCATGGCGACAATTGCATTTTGAAGGAGAATTCAGTTCACCTTCGGGCACAGAAAAGCTTGAAGGGTTAGGATATTTTCAGCGAGTGTGCATGAACATCCCCATGTTCCCATGGAAATGGTTTTACACTGTTTTCGAGGATGGCTCGATTTATTCAAGTTTCGGACCATATCTTGGGTTTCAGATGTTTAGGAGGGGGGATAAATTCCTTCCGAGGACTTTCGAAAGGGTAACCTCCCATTTGGGCACAACTAGTTATTTTTATGATGCTCAGACAGGAGAAATTGAGAATTTTGAACGATATAGGTTGCAGGCTTTTCCACGCAAGGGAACTTTCCCATGGTTTACGGTAGAGGCATGGAACAGGAAGGGTAATTTTATCAAGTTCATTGCAAATGCACATGGTCATGCCCAATTTTTGTTGGACAGGAGAGTGGTCAAGCGACTTTGGATATCCAGGTTCAATTACAATGAATTCATGTTCAAGGTAGAAAAACTACAAGGGAAAATAGGTCAGAAGACATTGAATAAGCAAACATTGGGACAGGGATGGGGAAATCATGAATATACTTGGGGATTTAGCCTCTAACCCTCTCTGAAACCATTTTCTCCTATTAATTTGACAAAGCGGACTGATGTCATATATTCCACATACAAATGAGGGTAATCCTGATTTTCTTTGAAATAGGAAGAAAAAGCATCTTTGTTGTCCTGTTTACTGTCCTCCAATCGGGTTATTCTTAGTAGGCTTTGGTACCATCTATCTTCTACAGGAATGAGCAATATTCCACTAACCCTAAGCTGTTCACAAAGAGCGTGGGGGACGTATGGAGCGGCAGCAGTTACAAGAATTTTGTCAAAAGTCATTCCGGGTAACCCTATTGTTCCATCGCCAAGATTGAGTGTAATATTGTTGGGATGATCCACTTTGTCCAAGTTTTTTTTGGCAAATTCTAGGAGTTCAGGGATTCTCTCGATAGAATGAACTTGCCCGGCATCACCCGCCAATAATGATAAAAGAGCGGTATTGTATCCAGACCCAGTTCCAATTTCGAGAATAGTGTCTCCTTCTTTGATTGCAGCGGCAGCAAGCATCATCATTATCATATGTGGGGCAGAAGTAGTTTGTTTCTTTGGAATGGGCACTGCCCAATCTCGTTCAGCATTTTTGGCTTCTTTTTCAGGTACAAAGAGTTTCCTATCCACTTTAGCCATAGCTTCCAAGATTCTTTTGCTGACTGGTATACCAGTGTCAATACATTTCTGATACGCTTCCTGAATATATGGAGGAATCTGCAATCTAAGCTAGTTGATAGGTACAATTAATAATTGTCTGCATCCTGTTATGACAAAATGATTATAGGAAATACGATGGTTTAATTGGCAAAAATGATTACTCAAATTATGTATATCGCGCCAAACTCAGTGGATGGGCTGTTATGGGGTCTAAAAAATTTTGATGGAATAGAAACTGATCTGAGATTGTCTAAAAATCATGAAATATTCATTCACCATGATCCTTTTTTAGAAGATGGACGTTATTTGTCCGACTTGAGTTCAGCACAGCTTTCAGAATTGGGTATTCCAAAACTATCTGACTTTTTCAATCTTCCCACAGTGAAAGATTATGCGGACAAAGGCAAGCGTTTTCTGCTTGAACTGAAACCGAATTGCAACGGAAAGAAGTCCGTAGTGTTTGAAATCAGACAACGATTCAGAGAGAGCTTTGATCAAGTTGTTGAAACTAGTGGGGTCAATCCTGAATCAATTACAATAATTTCCTTCAGTGAGGTTCTCTTGGATGCGTTTGTTGATACCTACAAGTGTGTGCCACTTCTTCCTTCTCTCAACGAATGTGAATCTTTGAAAATTACAAGATGGCGCTATTTGAAATTAATGGGAAAATTTTTGTCAAACCGATTACCAAGCTATATGAAATATGCCAAAAAGAAAGGTTATCATGGGGTCTATTTTGCGAGAGAGTACATTATGGGAGGACTGAGCAGATGGCATGGCAGCTACTCCTCCAAAATAGCTCTTGCAAAAGAATTAGAACTTGAGCTAGGGACTAACACCGGAAGTGCATCTAAAGATCCTGTTTATCCAGAACTTTTGAGAGTAACAGATGACACCTCTATCTTTCCAAGACATGCATCAGAAGGAGAAGGAAAAATCATAGCCCACCGAGGTACTGGAACCAAGGGAGTTCATGTTGAAAAACTGTAGCCCAAATTGATTGCATCGACCATAAGATATATCCCAATGCCTGAAATGATAAGACCAGTAGCAATTGGCAAATATTTGTATATTGCTTCTTGATTGAGTGAAACGGATTCTTTGAAAGATGGAACCACTGCGCCCAAAAGAACAAAGGGAATTCCTGCTCCGGCAGCAAATGCGATATTAAGGACAATCACATCGGTAAACATTGGATATTCAATGATGAAAGTGAAAAAGGTTGTAAAAACAATCACAGCACATGGCGCCGCTAAAAATGCAAAAAACAAACCTATAAGATAGGACATTGCCCAAGGATTGTTTACCCTTTCCAATACCTTATTGCTTCGGTCAGTCAATGATTCTAAGAGGCCAACCTTAAGGGATTTTCGGATACCTATCAATATCCCAAAAATGAGAAGGATCAAACCTTCATAAAACCTAAAGCTCACGTAGTTTGATGCCAAAAAATCCCTCAATGCGAAGCTTATCTGAGAGATAATCAATCCAAATAGCATAAAAATGGTGAGGACGCCTAGTGTTACTAGAACAGAAGAGATTATTCCCTTTTTCCAGTCCATTTCGTTTCCCGTTAAATATGCAAGATAGGAGGGGAGAACAGGAAAAAGGCATGGGGCAAAGCTGGCAGTAAGCCCGAGCAGAAAAGAGGAAATCAAAATGGCGAAAGGAACCATAAGCTTGATCAATTTTATCATTTTAAAATCTATAGTCTTGAATTTCTAATCACTTTGATTCGAATCCAAAAGAAAATTTAGCAAATCCCTTGAAGCAATTATATCTATGAGCTTTCCTTCCTCATTAATAATCGGAGCAATTGACGTATATCCGTCAAGCATCATTTCCCTGATTCGTCCAATAAAGGGTGGATCCGACAGGTAAATAACTGGATGGGGAAGCATTGTATAGAGACCTTTTCGGTACAGGAAATCGAAGGAAGTGTCATTTTCCGAAAGCTCTCTTGAGATATACCTGATGATATCCTTTGAGGTGACAACCCCTTTCCATAACTTGGTATCCGGTTCAATAACGATCAGGTAGCTTGTTGAAAGTCTTATCATTTGCTCAATTGCACGAAAAATGGAGGAATCTTCTGAGACGGCCTTGTTACCGATTTCAAATCCATTCTCATGATTTGTGACTACAACCTTGTCCAATTGGGTCCAAAGATAGTCTTTTGAGATTATATCATGAGCAGTGACAATTGACAGCAAAATGTCCTGTTCCAAAATTGGCAGGCATTCCACGCCTGATGCCAACATCTTTATGGCTTCAATAAGCGACATGGTAGTTTCAACGGGTTGGGCCTTGCTCAGATTCATTGTTTCGAGTTTCTTGTCGGCTGTTACAGTATATGGATTACGGCTGAATTCAAACAATATCTCTTTTGTACTCAATATCCCATCAATTTTTGAGCCTTTCAAGACAGGAATATGGAATGAATTGAAATCCACCATTGTGTGAATGGCATCTGCCAAAGTGTTGTTTGTTCCCATAGTAAGAACATATTTTTCAGTAATGTCTGAAAGGCTCATCTGTTTCAGGATATTGATATTCAATGTGAATCAAAAGACAATGCCCTTGTAACTTAAATTATTTTGCTCAAGGAAAAAATCAATTGCTCCATTTTTTGTTTTTTTCGTTTTATTGCAAAACTGAAACTCCACGAAGGAAAATTTCAGGGAAGCCAATTATTAAATACAACATTCTCTAATCTGTATTGGATTTCATGACCGGCAATGTGCAAGTCTCAGATGAGGTACAGGAGGATCTTCACTTCATCATGCATGTAGACTTGGACATGTTTTTTGCAGCGGTGGAACTCAGAAAGAATCCCACTCTGATGGGTGAACCAGTTATTGTGGGAAATCCGAATGCGAGAATTACAGGCAAAGGTGTTGTGTTGACATGCACGTATGAAGCAAGAAAGTTTGGAATCAGTTCAGGCATGTCGATGTTTGAGGCGCTTAAAAGATGCCCACAAGCAATCATTGTCCCTCCATCAAAAAAGGAATATTATGAAACATCAAAAAGGGTCATGAACTACCTAAGGGGATATAGAGTTCCAATTCGTGTTGCAAGTGTCGACGAGGCCTATATGGACATAACTTCTTTGGTCACGAGTTGGGAAGAAGCTTACGAAATTGCATGGAATATCCAAGAGGAGTTATTCGCAAATGAGAGGTTAACTTGTTCAATAGGGATTGCCCCCACATTAAGGTTAGCAAAAATAGCATCAGATTATGACAAACCAAAGGGGATAACCATTGTACGTCCAGAAGATCTGCCAGAATTTTTCGTTGGGCTTCAAATTAGTAAAATTCCAGGAATTGGCAGGGCGACCACCGAAAAGCTGGCAAAGCAAGGAATTACCCATTGTGATCAACTTATCCATCTGTCAATCGCGGATCTGCAGGTACTGTTTGGCAGTTTCGGATCTTACCTCTACAGATTGTTTCGGGGGAGAACGGGGAACATAATTGAAACCAAGCAGGAAAGGAAATCCATTAGCCATGAAAGCACATTCTATGGTAAACCAAAAGATTTGGAGAGATACACCAAAATAATTGATCGACTCTTTCAACGGACATATGATGTCCTAAAAGATGAAAAATGGCTCACAAAGACAGTGACGGTCAAAATTCGATTTTCAGACTACAAAACCTTGACAAAATCCTATTCTTTTCCGGGCCCAACAGACAATGAAAAAAGGCTTTATGAGAAGGTTATAGAACTTTCATCGGAATATTTGGATGATTACCGGGGGTTGAGGCTGATTGGGATTGGTTTCAGCAATTTGGTCAAGATTGACGGAATTCAAACATCTTTGTTGGATTTTTTGAAATGAGAAACAAAAAGGACAAAAAGCAAGAGGAATGGTAAATTCTATGGCTACTTTGCCGTTCAATATGGATATAGTGGATTTCTTTTATGAATTCCGACAACAGGACATAAGTACACCATTTACTGGATTTTTCCAAGCAATGACGTTTTTAGGCAGCAGCACAGGATACTTTCTTATCGTACTTTTTCTGTACTGGTTGATTGACAAAAAGATTTGCTTCCGTGTCGCTATTCTGTTGGTCATTTCTGCGATACTGAATGTGGGGTTGAAAGAAGCAATTCGAAATCCAAGGCCTTATGTTACTGATGGGACGTATACAGAAAAATGGGAGTTGTACAGTACAAAAGAAATTGAGGAAACAGCAGAATCATTCAGCACTCCCTCTGGGCATGCCCAGTCCAGTGCAACTTTTTTTCATTACATACAGGAAAAATTCAAGCGACGGTCTGTAGTAATTTTTGCAATCTTCATGACCTTTTCAATTGGTTTCAGTAGAGTCTTTCTAGGAGTTCATTACCTTGAAGATGTAATTTTGGGATGGATAATTGGTGGAATTGTTTCATATCTGTTCATAAAATATGAAAATCACATTTCTATTGACGTCAATAATGCAGATCTAAAGTGGCTCTTCGCCATGCTATTCGGGACAACTCTAGTAGTCATCAACATAGTAGGAATTGTATGGGACTTTAATTTGGCATCTCAAGATCTTTCAACTTTTCTAGGATTGCTCTTTGGGTTCACTTTAGGCATAGCAATCGAGGATCGACATTTGAATTTTTCTAATAGAAGCTCTTCAATTGCGACAGCTCTTATAAAGTACGTATTGGGTCTTTTGGTTTGCTTTTTGATTCTTTTCGGTCTCGATATGGTGTTTGGGATCATTGCAGCAGATAATACACTGCTGGGAATTAATTTGAGGTATCTAAGATATGGTACTTTTGGGTTTGTCGGAGCTTATGTTGTACCAAAGATCTTTATCATGCTGAAGCTTTCAGAAACATCCACTACTTAGATTTGTATTGCCTCCATGCACTAACCAGCAGTGGAAATGCAATTGTAACATCTGAATACACTGTTACCTTCGGTGCTTCCCATGTAAATTTGCCCCAACTTACCGCTTCCGTAAGTGTTGCACCGGAAAGGCCCCCAGTCTCTACCCTGTCCATGGTGATCGCGACTCCATATTCATATTCCTTGTTGCTCATGAGACTTGACTGCAGCATGTAATTTTTGGGAACACCACCACCAAGCATGAGGGCCATTGTTTTTGGCGATTCGTGGAACAAATCCTGTATCACAGTCAAATCCCTCATTTCATCGACTATGATACGCTTGAATTGTGATTTTAGCCAAATTTGAAGGCCAAGGACTGAATCTGCAATGACTGGCACAAAAATTGGGATACCTTGGTCATATGCTATCCGGACTATGCTTTCATTATCTGTTATCTTCGAACCTAACCATTTAAGAAATTCGTGTGAAGAAGTAACTAGTTGACCGTTTTCATTGAATTTCTCAAAAAAATGGTCGATGAGTTTTCCAATATGGTCTTCTAGGTTAGGGAAGCCGTCTTCCTGTACATACGCATCATAAACACGATCTATTCCTCGTTCCCTAAGCTCGCTATCATTTTCATGTTTCAGAAATTTGAGATGTGGTACACCAAAGGCTTCTATTAGGTCATGTGTTATGACTGCACCAGTAGTAACGATCAAATCAACCATTCCAGTTGTCATTGCGGTTCCTATTGCTTTTCTCATACCGCCAGGAACCATGGCTCCTGCAACTGACATAAAGATTTTAGCGCCTTCCTCTTTTGCTCGTAAAATTATTTTCATCGCCTTGCCTAAATTTCCTCCACCAAACACACCAGTTTGAAAATATTCTTCCATTAGGTCAATCAAAGTTTCAACTTTTGTTGGATCAAAGTGGTGTAATATTTCACGATCTTTGTTGTGATGCATAATGGTAGATACTTAACCAAGGATATAAGCAGGGAGATAAATTCTACAACAGGAGTTCAATTAGTCTTTGAAATGATAAATTTGATTTGGGTCATCATAAATGTTGGAGATACGAGAATACCACTCATGATGTCCCTAATCATTTAAAACCGAGGTACTGAGGTAATTTTGTTAAATGGAAACTCAAAACGGCTTTGAGAAATGGATGAATGTCATTAAGCGGCTAGGGGAATTTGATTCGTCACAAGTGTTTGACTTGAGAGGGAAAATTACAGATTTTGCAGGTGTTTTGAAGGCGTATCAAAACAGGGAAATTAATCTAGGAGTGGTTTACTATCCATGGAAACGGTCTCTTGGGGTAAACAAAATCAATCAAGTAGTTCGAAAATCCAAAAACGCGGGTTTGGATGGAGCAATCATTATTTCCAATCAGTTCTCCCAAGCCGCTGAAGACCAAGTCAATAGAATCAACGAAGTAAGTGACATCAAAATGGTTTTACTCAATACTCATGAATTGGACATTTTGTCAGAACAGGATGAAAACAAGAGTTGATAAATTCGCGAAAGCACATCCTTTTTTATGTCTTTAAGAATAATAATATATCATGGACGACCTTATCTCAATGCAAAAGTTCCTCGATTGGAAGAGTCCATTTACCAAAGACACAAGTCCAGAAGGGGAATTTCAAGCAACAAGGATGTCTGAAGCACGAGGAAATCTTTTTCTTGACATGCCATTTTTTGGATATATTTTAGGGCATTTTGAGATTTATCCTGTTGACGATCCACGAATCCAAACAATTTCAGTGGATGTAAGAAACCTCTATTTCAACCCCTCCTATTTGGAAACCAAACCGATACCTGAAATCAAAGGACTTTTGATGCATTTGGTCTTGCATCTCATAATGAAGCACATTCCAAGAGGAAATGGACGTGATCCAAATGTATGGAGTATGTCTGCTGATATTTCATCGAATCTGATGCTGGATGACATTAAGCGTGAAAACAGGTATGAATGGATTATTCCCGATGTCTCTAAATACCGTATGGAATTTAGAGACCTGTCTACTGATGAGATCTACTCTATTTTATATGAAGAAGCCCAAGAAGAAATGAGCAATAGCGAAGAGCAAGGAGGGCAATCCATTCCCAAGGACATTTTGGAAAAAATTGCCAACCGTCATGGTGTACCGCTTGAATGTGATTTCAATAAAAGCTTGGAAGAGTTGGAAGTCCTAATGAGCTCAGAGATGATGGAACTTCAGCAGGAACGTCTTGAAGGCATTCTAAGATCCAGTTATGAGTTGAACAGGGATAGAGGAACACTACCAGCAGGGTTGAAGGAATTTATAGAATCGACATTGAATCCAAAGATTACTTGGGAAACGCTGTTGGAACATTTCATACAGAAAACCATTATGGTTGATTGGAAATGGAATCCTCCGAATAAGCGCATGATGTCATACAATTATCATTTTCCAAGTACCGACAAGGAGTTCATTGATGTTGTGGTTGCTGTTGACACATCTGGATCAATAAATTCGACAGAGCTTTCTAATTTTGTTTCCGAGGTCTATGGGATCTTAAGCACTGTCTCAAGCATGCGATTGACATTGATCGACTGTGATGCAAAAGTCCAGCAGGTCAGCATCTTTGAAAACGGTGAATCGATTGATGGAGCTAAGCTCCCTTGGGAAGGAAGAGAATTTATGGGAAGAGGCGGAACCAGCTTTATCCCTGTTTTTGAATACCTCACCAACAAAGGCGCTCAGCCAGACCTACTGATCTACTTTACTGATGGATATGGTGCATTTCCTTCTGAGGAGGATTTTGCAATCGACTACCCAGTTTTGTGGGTAATGACCACCGATGTCATTCCTCCATTTGGTGAATTCATAAGGTATGAACCAGACAACTAAAGAAAACGAGATGTGCAAAGATCCTACTATGGCATACAAATTCCGATTTAGTGATATTTTGGGAGGAAGAATTGATACAAAAGAATATTGTTAAAAGGCCTGTAAATATTGAAAACCTGAATGCAGGAATCTGTTGCCCCCAATTTATTTGAACAAGGTTTGTTCAGTCTTAAAGCGTATCGCTTGAATTCTTACATACTTGTCGGTACAGTCTATGGACTGATGCTATTAGGTGGCTACGTCAAGTCTATTGGAGCAGGTTTAGCATGTCCAGATTGGCCGTTATGTTATGGTCAAATTTTCCCGTCACAAAAATATTGGTTCAACAATGGTGAATTCAATTGGGGATTATGGGCAGAATATACGCATCGTTTAGTGGCAGGTATTGTCATCCTGATGATTTTCCATCTTTTCATCGCGGGGTGGCTGAACCGAGAGCACTTTCCTCAAATTCGAACTGTAGCTTGGTTATTTTTTGCAATCATCATCATTCAGTCAATTCTTGGTGGCTTGACAGTTTTGCATGTTTTGCACCCATTGATAGTAACAGCCCATTTGGGAATGGGGATATTTTCCTATACTGTTACTCTGATCAACGCGTTTCTAATCCACACAACATTTAAGCAAATCAAACACCCTGTTTCAGAGGAAACAGGAAGCAAGGAAAAACAAGTTTACCCAAGCACGAATTTTTAAACTCCCAGAACAGAGAATGACTGTATGGGTTCCAAATATAGCTCCATTGTGGAAACAGTTGGCTACACACCATTGGTTAAACTTCGATCACTATCAACCGCAAAAGTGGATGTTTATGCAAAAGTAGAATTTTTCAACCCAGGTCATTCCAGCAAAGACAGAATTGCAATTCCGATGATTGAAGCAGCAGAACGGGAAGGAAAGATAAAGTCGGGAGGGACAATAATTGAAGCGACATCTGGCAACACTGGATTAGCTCTTGCATTAGTTGGTATTGTGAAGGGATACAATGTAATCTTGGTGATGCCAGACAAGATGAGTCCTCCAAAAATCAACCTGTTGAAGGCTTTGGGATGTAAAGTAATCGTTACACCAACTGAAGTGGAACCTGATGATCCACGATCCTATTATTCAATCGCAAAAAAGCTGAGTGAAGAAATACCTAACAGCTTTTACGCACAGCAATATTGGAATGAAAATAATGCAAAAGCCCATTATGAATTGACAGGTCCAGAGATATGGGAACAATCTGAAGGCAAAATTACCCATTTCGTTGCAGGCGTAGGGACAGGAGGGACAATAAGTGGCACAGGTCGATATCTGAAGGAGCAAAATCCCTTAATTAAGGTAATTGGGGTAGATCCAGAAGGATCAATTTTGGCCCATTACCATAAACATAGAAACACAAACATACAGGCTCACAGTTACAAGGTAGAAGGAGTAGGAGAGGACATAATACCGACAAACGTGCATTTTGATGTCATTGATGAGTTTGTGAAGGTAAATGACCAAGAATCATTTGATTGGACACGAAAACTTGCACGGGAAGAAGGTCTTATGGTTGGTGGTTCATCTGGACTGGCTGTTGCCGGTCTCAGCAAAATTATCCACACGTTTGAGAACGGATCAACTGTTGTGGTTCTTCTTCCAGATACTGGAGAACGATATTTGGAAAAGATTTTCAATGATTCATGGATGCGAAGGAATGGGTTTTTGCCACCTGTCTCCACAGCTCAGCAACTTTTGGAAAGTAAACCACCTTCTTTGCATTCTCCAAAGATTCTTCCTGAATCTGCTACATTGAGAGATGCATTGAATCAATTTCGAAAGTTTGAAAACATTACCCAAATTATTGTTCAGTCCCAGAACAAGTTCTTTAGACTTGACAGGAGGGAAGTTTATAGAAGAGCATTGATCAATCAGGCAAGTTTGGACAGCATAAAGGTTGGATCCATTCCTATGGAAACTGTTGAGGTTGTATCCTCAGACATCAGTTTGGAGGATTTGAAAAAGAAACTAATAGATTCCAATGTAGTTCTGGTCGAAACAAATGGACAAATCACAGGTTTGCTCACACTGAGGGATATCGCTGACAATGTTCCATTTTGATGTTTTTAGAGCTTGTAGGTTAGGAAACAAACAGCCCGAGGGCCAGCATGAACAGAAAGTGCCGGTCCAATTGTAATAATAGAACCCTTTGCATTAGGATACAGCTGCTGTATTCTTTTGTTGACTTCGACAGCTTTTTCATTGTCTTGAACAACGGCTACAACATAGTTGAACTCTTCCTCTTGCTTGTACCCTTCAAATGCAAGTTCCATTGCCAAATCTACACATTTTTCGTATCCCCTTGTTTTCTTGTATGGAACTATTGCGCCATCGATTACGGCCAATACAGGTTTGATGTTCAGCAAGTTCGCGATCAATCCTTGACTCTTCTTGAGGCGTCCACCTTTGATCAGGTATTTCAAGGTGAAAAGTGAAATGTAGATTCTTATCGTTTGGATAAAATGGTTTAATGGTTCCCAAACTTCATCAAGTAATTCTGCACGGCTATAAATCTCCAAGAATTTCTGAACAACAACCTGACCTCCTATCGAAACAGACAAAGTATCGACAACATAAATTTTTACTTCCGGATGGTCCTCCATAAAATGCTGACTTGCAATTTTTGCGGATTGGATCGTCCCAGAGAGCTTGGAGCTCACATGGAATGAAAAGATGGTTTTGTAATCTTGGGCCAAAATTTCATAGGCTTCATAAAAATCAGCTGGGGGCGGTTGACTCGTGGTAGGCCAATCTTTCGATTCTTGAACCATTTCGAAGAACTTTGCAATTGAAAGGTCAACTCGATCCTTGTATGCTTTTTCACCAAAATTTACATATACAGGCACTACGTACAAATTTTTTTTGGATCTGAATTCTTTGTCTACATCCAAGGCGGAATCAAGCAAAATGCCTATAGAAGAAGTGTCCATACAATCTGCTGTTTGAGTGGAAATATAAATATACCTAAGCAAAAATAGATGATAACCGCAGATATAATGCCAAGAAATATGAGAGGTAGGTTGTAGAAGATTTTTTGCATCGATTCTTCAATATTGTTTCAACTCACATGATGACAATACTGAAATGTACTTAATTGAAAAAAACATCAGTTAATCGGCCAGTCCTTAAACGGCTTGAGAATCCTCTATGAAAGTCCGCGAGTCACTGGCCTTATCATATCTTGAAAGTATAGAATTCTTCATTTTTTATTGGGGGAAGTAGGTCGGTTGGAAGGAGAACAGACCTTGCTTTCCACAATTCTGTGAATACACGATATTTTGTCGTAGAATCCAAGTAATCTACTCCAGATGATCCTCCTGTACCTACTCTCCGCCCAATAATTCTTTCTACCATACGCGCATGTCTATGCCGCCAAATCACCATCAGTTCTTCCATTTCCACAATTTTGTCCAATAAAGTCCGTGGCCACGCCAAAAGCGGTAATTCCCGGTAAGATTCAATAAATAGTACAGCGGCCCGAATTCTTCTTATCCTATCTCTATCATGTTCTGGTACATCCTCTGCGAAGAGATAAGTTTTAGCTTCATTAATTGTTTCTTGGATCCTTTCAACAACCTTTGGCTTGATTTCTTTGTCATTGTACAGTTCAAGCTGTTTTCCCTGTAGAATCTTGAAACTTTCAAAATAGTCCATCAAAAATTTTTGAACGATCTCGTTGTCTTTGGGATCTGACGGTGATGAGCCTTGAATTGGTGTTCGGTACAGCCATTTCCAAACAACATCCTTGACACTTTGACTTGAGAAAGCGTCTTCTATCAGTTGCCATACCTTATCACCGCCTTTAACACTTAAAGTAAACTCCTTAAGTATATCCAAAGGTTTCTGCTTTCCAAGCTTTACCATTTGGTTGGGGTCAATTCCCATTAATCCTTCAATTATTCTGAGTTGATAGGATTGAAAGCCAGAAGCTGAGCCCAGTTTTCCTCGAAATTCAAGGAAATCACGCGAGGTCAAGCTCTCCATTAGTTCAAATTGTTGATCAGCCAATTTGAGGATTGTGTTGATCCGTTCAACTCTATGAACCACTTTGGGTATAAATTCTTCTGGAACAAATTCAGAAGACATG
>JALUTL010000108.1 GCA_027016475.1 Candidatus Heimdallarchaeota archaeon | reverse complement strand
TACCTATGAAGAACAAACTGGTAATATGCTTTGTTGAAAGCATAAGTTGTGGGGAAAAAAATAAAAAAAAAACTTTTCGGTTGTAACGCAAAAAAGTGGGGAAAGAATAAAGCGTCAATGGGAACATGGCTACCAACTGCTTTCAATTGAGAAGCCATGAGAAGAGAGAAGACCTCATTGTAGTTGCAAAGGATTTCACCTCAAATTTTGCAATTGGGGAAAGAAAGGAAGAAGCAAAGTCAAGAATGCCAAGTATGCAAGCGAAAAGATTTACAATATGAGAAATTAAGCGAATGCATGGCAGAATCACTGTCAGTTGCAGGACATGGTGACCGAACCCCGTTGGGTGAAAAGGTGAAGGCAGGATTGTTTGCCCTGTCACCATTCCTTGCACTTTTCCTCTGGCGTTTCGGCTCCACAAAATGGCCGATGCTCCTGCAGCTAGCGTTTGTTGTGATATATTCATTGTTCTTGGCCATCGACCTGATGAAGAAGCAACAGGATGTACAAATCTGGATTGTGTCGATTTTGGTTCACGGGGCTTCACTTTTTGCGGTCATCCTGTTCTTCTGGAGTTCATCATATGCAGAACTGTTTTATGAGGCATCAGTGTTTCTTGTCCTGCTGTCTTACAATATCCGTGCACCTGTGGCCAACTATCAGGAGATGGTCAATTATGTTAAGGTTCACAAGAACACAAGGGGATTTCAGAATGTTCTGCTCCTGAACGATCTGGATTTTGGGAACAGTACCGTTTCACCTTTGGACATTGCCATCACCAAGCAACATTTTTGGCGGTATTTTGTTGGGGATTTCTATTCATCAAGACAATCGGCCATCATGTCGGTCAATCTGTCATTTTCCATCCTTGGATTTTTGGTCATGTTTTTGCCGACAGGCACGCATTTTGCGAACACATTCTTCTGGATTTTCAGCTATAGCTCCGCCTTCATTCTGGGGCTGGTGATCCGAATTTGGCTGGCAAAGGAATTCCATATTGAGGATTTGATCGAGGAGGTCAGGGAATATCTTCAGATTGAGGAAAGGCGAGAAATTCTGCTGGAAAGGATCAACAGGGGAATGTTCCCATCATTTGTCTATGGCATCCTGTTGCTTGCAGTGGCATTTACAATTGAGACAGCAGAGGCTCCAATTCACCAATTTTCCATTTCTCTTGTTGATGGGTCAGTGCTGCTGATGTTCCCAATGTGCTACCTGCTGGTCTATCTCAACACATTCCTGTGGAGAAGAACGGTATGGACGGGGCTTTCTACTGCAAAAGCCAAGAAGCAGGCTTCTGTCCAGCCGGGGAAAAAGGGAACCAAAAAACGGACGAAGCGGCCAAAGAAGACCCGCTAGCCATTGACATAATGCAAATGTTATAAGTACTCTGTTCAAATATTGCTCAATGAGAGAATTCCTAGAGAAGATCCAAGTGCACAGGATCACCAAAGAAGTGTCATGGAAAGACACGGCCACGCAGGAAATCATCAAGCACAAGGAGGAGCCGATTCTTTTTGAGAAGGTGGAGGGACATACCACAAGAATGATTGCAGGAATTGTGTCAACAAGGGAATTGCTGGCCAAGGCAATCGAGGTTTCTCCGGCAGAGCTTTCGGATGAGGTGGGCAAGGCCTTCACCAACCCTCTTCCTTTGGAAGAAGTGGATACTGCACCGTTTTTGGCCACCCACATAAAAAATCCTGACATCGGGAAGCACATCCCAATACCAGAGTTTTTCGGTTCAAAGCGGTATCTCACAGCCTCCATTGTGCTTGCGCTTGATCCGGAAACTGGAAGGAGAAATGCTTCCATTCACAGAATGATGTATTTGGGAGAGAACAGGTTTGCCATTCGCCCCGTTCCTCAACGGCATCTCCATTCCTTCTACACCACTGCCTTGGAAAACGGGCAGGATCATCTGGACATTGTTGTAATATTGGGGGTAAACCCTGCCTTCGAATTGGGTGCGGCCACATCCTATCCCGGGCTGGATGAGCTGGCATTTGCTTCCAGACTGATAGGCGGTGCCAAAGAGTACAAGGTAAACGGTATCGGCGTTCCAGTAGACACCGAGATTGTGATGGTCGGCAAAATGCTGAGAGAGGAGGTGGAGGAAGGCCCCTTCGTGGATTTGACAGGCACGCAGGATCACATCAGGATGCAGCCGTTGGTTGAGATTACCGACCTTTACATGAGGGAAGACCCTATTTTCAGGACTATACTGCCTGGAATGAAGGAGCACAAGATACTGATGGGCATTCCTCAAGAACCAAGGATGAAATCACTCATTCAGAACACGGTACCGACGGTCAAAAATGTGGTGATGACAGAAGGTGGAGGATCATGGCTCCATGCAGTTGTGCAAATCAGGAAAAGAACGGATGGTGACGGAAAGAACGCAATCATTGCCGCACTTGCCGCACATCCCTCTTTGAAGCGTGTGGTAGTGGTTGATGAGGACATTGACCCGACAGATCCTGTTGATGTGGAGTGGGCAATTGCCACACGGTTCCAGCCGGACAAGGACATGGTTCTGGTGCCGGGGGCAAAGGGTAGTAGCCTAGACCCTTCAGCGATCAACTCGATCACATGCAAATGGGGACTGGACGCAACCAAGCCGTTGAGAGCAAAAGGATTTGATCGTGTGATTTGAGCAAAAAAACACTTTCTATCGGAATAGTTTTAAGGGCTGATCCCATAATTCTTTTTGAATATGGCATCGTCTGAAGACATCCCTGCGGAATTTCCTCGGCCTCGAGAATCTGAGCTGAGCGAAACCACCGAGAACTATCTCAAAAGGATACTATGGTTGACCTCTGACAAGGAATTTGCAAGGATCTCCGAAATAGCAGACCTTATGGGAAGAAGCCTTTCCTCAACCACAGAAGCCATGAGAAGGCTTGAAGAGCAAGGATTTGTGGAATATCTGAAGAACGGAAAAATCCGCCTTACGGAGAGGGGCTATGAGATTGCATCAAAAGTGAACGACGCCTATCAAGTCATCAGTGATCTTCTTATTCTGTTGGGCATAGATTCTGAAATGGCACATTTGGATGCATGCAGTATGGAGCATGCGATTTCCCAAAACACAATTGAGACGATTTCAAGGTTTGTGGACTATATCAATTCCGATCCCGTAAATCGTGCCCTTCTTGAAAAGTTCAGAAACTCATTCAAATAGCCTTGTAAGCCAAAAAATGCAGGGTGAAGTAGGTTATTGCATCATTTGGATTCTTTATCACCTCACGCTCGTCAGCCACGATCTTGATTTGGGCAAACCCATTTGAGGTGAGCAGTTCCTTGAGTGATTTGGGGCTATGGATTGTTGTCAGCCTGTTTTCGGGATAAATTTTTTCTGAAGCGCCTGAGGTTCGTCCAATAAATATTCCACCAGATTTGAGAATATGGTTGATTTTCTTGATCAGTTCCTCCCCTTCTGTTTCAGAAAGCAGGTGGAGGACGGAACCGGCATGAACAAGATCCATCGCACTGTCCAATGTATTGGTTTTGAATTGCGTCATGTCATCAATGTGGATCAGATTGAGATATGGCTCGTTTAGGTTCCCTGCCAGGAAATTGAGCTTGAGATCCAAAGGATTGATAGCTCCAGTATGGTCTCGAAAGAGATCAAAGCCCATCCGTATGAACCGGCCATGTATGTCGAAGCCATAAAGAAGTTCGGGATTTGCCCCGTCCACAACCATTTGCCGCAGATCCGTGCCAAATGCGCATCCAATGTCGAAAATACGGGAATTGGGAATTTTCTCCCTTAACCGCTTGTAAAATGGATTTGACAGGATACGGGGAAAAAGGAAACGGTATGAGTCAATGCATCGATATGATTGGATTTGCAGTCCTCCTGCCCGGATGGACTGCCCCCGCCTCTTAATTTCGGATACATCGATTCCACAATAACGTTTGAAAAGAGTGATTGTTTCCTCTTGCAACGTTATTTCTTCAGCACCCATACGACAGTTTCACCACCTGCTTTTGAGGCTTCTTCTCCGTTGAACCCCCCATGCGAGGCCATGATTTGAAATCCTACTTTTGTGAACAGATCCGCCAATTCCTCATAAGTGAACAGATAAAGAGGAGATACACTCTGTCGTTCATATTCCACAGAAGATATGTTGATGAAGTTCACATTCAGCTCAATATTGTGTTCCTGTCCAATGACTGGCACCATGATACGTTGTACAATGACATCATTGGTTTTCCTTAGGGCAATGTAATGGGGAGTTTCAGGCCTGTTGATGGTTTGAGTAACAAAAATTCCATTTTCAACTAGCAGATTATGGATGTTCTTCAGCAACTGCTCGCATTTTGCACGGGAGGCAAAGTTGGCGATTGCATTGCCCATGAGCAACGCATTCTCATACGATGGAGGAAAGGCGTTTTCTTTCAGCAAGTCCGGAAGTGATTCAGAGGCAGCGTCCCCCAAAAGCAATTGACAATTTGATCCAAGCTCTGATGCCTGCTCTTTAGCTACAGCAATCATGCCGGCGGAGACATCGACTCCATAACATTTGAAGCCATGATTTTCAAGGGCAAAGCTGTGCCTTCCTGTTGAACATGCCACATCAAGAACAGTTCTGCCCTGGAACTGCGACACAATAAACGGAATTTCCCGTGCCAACCTCTGTTCCCAAGGGATCATCCGATCATAGGTTTTCGCCTGATTATATGATTCATCGAAATCGTCCACAATGAGACAGGAGGTAGGTGCTATATGAGGATACTGATTGAAGCCAAACAGTGCACATGACCAGAAAGGAAGAAATAATTAACCCAACGAACGGAAGGGAAATGTGATTTCACCTCGGAAGGCCAGCGTATCCCTTGCTTTGGAAGCAACAACCTCCATCCTGCCGCAGCATGAAGCAATCATAGACAGCTATGGGAGATTTACGTACAGTCAGATTAATGACCTTGCGAATCAGGTTGCAAATGGACTGATCAAATCAGGAATTGTCCCCGGTGACAAAATCGCAGTATCCTGCCCCAACAACCATTACTTTGTGGCAATCTACTTTGGCATACTAAAAACAGGCGCAGTAGTTGTTCCATTGAATATTCTCCTGACACAGAGAGAAATAAAGTACCATCTGATCAATTCAGATGCAAGGGGATATTTCTGTTTTGCTTCAAATCCAGCCATAGCCGACGCAGGAATCGGAGCATTTGAGCAGGTGGAAACCTGTGAAATTCTTTGGACAATAGGTGAAAGCCAAGAGCTTTCGAGGCGAACCATGGACTTTGAGGAATGGAGCAAATCACAACCTATCAAGTGCGAGAGCTGGGTGCCTGCACGAGAAGATACAGCTGTAATCCTCTACACTTCCGGAACCACAGGGCAACCAAAAGGAGCTGAGCTTACGCATGCAAATCTGATAGAGAATGCCATGGTTGTCGCCCATACCATGGGGCTACGTTCTACGGATCGACATCTTGTAGCCCTTCCACTTTTCCATTCATTCGGCCAAACTGTT
>JALUTL010000107.1 GCA_027016475.1 Candidatus Heimdallarchaeota archaeon | reverse complement strand
AATTGTTTCCACCGATCAAACTTGGAGGGAGTTACTTTCATATTATCGATGCAGCTTCGTCTGTAACGGTTCAATCTATATTATATGATGATCCGCGAGCAAAAATCATTTTTGACCGTTATATGTTTTCAACTCCTGATTTACCGATATCTGGTGCATTGGAACCCGAAAGCTTCGTTGCCAAGTCATTGCTGGGCATTGAGGAAGTCTGGAACCAGTACGGTTACGATGGCAAAGGTGTAACCATTGGAATTACTGATTCTGGTGTCGATTTTGGAGTCACGGATTTGATTGATTCCCCAAAGCTCTTGTCTAATGGTTTGACTGCATCATTTGATCCAACTGGCACAGGAATTTCACCAACCAGTCTTGAAGTTTCACCAGTAATAGATCAAGGGCAAACCGTTCTGCCGATAAAAGGCCACAATCTTACTGTTTCTCTCGGAGAGGAAGGTGGGGTAACCACGAGTGATCAGTTGGGATTGGAACTTGAAAATCTTGAAATTACAAATTTATTGGTCAAGTCGGTTTCTAACAAATATAAAGTAGGAATGATGTATCAACCCGGTGAAGTCCGACAGGTATTCATTTATGTGCTTGTGGATTCCCAAGTAGCAGGTGTCTATGATACAATCTTTGTCGACTTGGATACAAGTCTTGGTCTTTCGCTTGCTTTGAATGGTATTATCTTTGAAGTGGGGCGTCTTTACCGATCTTTGGTCGATTGGTCTCTATCTGATGAAAGTCCTTTCGGAAACTTCGATCCTATTATTGCAAGGGATATCAATCTTGATGGAATAATAGATGTTTCCATGGGGGCTTTGGCAACAGGAATTGATTGGAATGGATTAGTGAACGCAGACTATGTACGAGGCATTGATCCGCAAGGTCGTGGAATAAGTGTCATGTATGATGCCATTGGGCATGGGACTCAAGTTAGTTCGGCGGCCGCAGGAAGAGGGATAACTCCGATTCAGATATACGATAACTTTACAACCACTGACACCATCGAAAACAATACTGTGTACTATCTTCCAGGATCCGCGCCCAATGCATCACTGATTGCCACAAAAGGTTTGCAACTAAGTGATTTCATTTTGGGATGGTTCTGGACTGCTGGATTGGAAATCATATTGACAGGCGATGGTGGTTTTACAGTCAATGAGGAGCATCGCGCTGACATTTCCTCCAATTCATGGGGTCAAGGGCTGATCGGTGAAAACTTAAGGGGAATGGATGCAATATCACTGCTTACAGATGCCTTGAGCACTCCCAACATATTTTCAACGGTTGATTTTGATGTCACCTATCCATCTTACCCTGGTCTAATTTTCTTCATTGCCGCAGGAAATGGAGGGCCGGGTTATGGTACCGTTACGATTCCAGCAACATCTGTGATGGCGATTTCAATAGGCGCATCCACATCATTTCACCCTGAACAAAATCAGGGGAAGAATGATGTTGCGCTGTTCAGTGGTACCGGGCCTACTCCATTGGGTTACGTCAAACCTGATTTGGTCGCTCTAGGCAGCTTTGGATTTACGAACAAGGTTGTCATATCAGGTCGTGGAAATGGGACATATGCTGCGGGAATATTTGGTGGAACAAGTGAAGCGACACCTCGAGCCGCAGGAATTGGTGCCTTACTTATTCAGGCATTGAAAGACAACAATATTGCTCCAACACTAAGTGAAGTGAAATCACGTCTGAAAAGCGCGGCGCACGATCTTGGCTTCCCTGCCTTTATGCAGGGTGCAGGGTTGGTGAATGCGTTTTATGCTGTTTCTACAGTTTTTGATGCAAATTACTTGTTAGTGAAGGATACTGAATCATTGCAATTGATTGGTTCTAAATTGAA
This sequence comes from Candidatus Heimdallarchaeota archaeon, assembly GCA_027016475.1. Taxonomy (GTDB): domain Archaea; phylum Asgardarchaeota; class Heimdallarchaeia; order Heimdallarchaeales; family Kariarchaeaceae; genus WAKA01. The sequence continues at coordinate 3,637 of JALUTL010000107.1, read as the reverse complement.
TTCTGCATTCCAGGAAACCTTTGAAGCCAATCATCCTTTACTGACAGGGAATTTCTATGATTCTGCTGTCCATGGTTACCCCAATGATTTCCAAAATGGAAGAAAGCTGACGATTCAAAGAAGCAACGGGTCATCAATCAGTGGTTCTTCAGTATCTATTGTCAGGTTTACTCCTTCAGCAACTGTCAACACGTCATTTACAACTTCATTGACAGCAAACGGTCGCTATGCATTAAACAGTTTAGAGCCTCTATTGGACTCGGATTTTATACTAATTTCAATTGGGCTGACTGAATCTTCATACAATGCCTTGGTGACTGCTGGTTTGTCGATCAGATCATTGGAGCTTATCGATAGGGATACGGGAAGAATTGTGGAAGAATCCTTCTCTTCAGGATATTCACAACAAATTTACTCTGGCAATCCGAGTTTGGACTTTGAAAGTGTTCCCACCATTGTATTTGAAGATCCAGGATTTGCAGCTCAAGTTCCACTCTGGCCTGGACTAACTTTTGAAGTTACTGCTATTGCTTTTGAGAGGCAACAATGGAATGAAATTGGACTTTTTGTCAATGGAAGCGAATTCACATTAAACATAAGTAGTTTATTGTCAAACGTCTACCAACAAGGATTTTTGGAATTGAATCAACCATTCGGCAAGGTTTACCTTCCTCTTACTATTCTAAACTCTTATGATGTCAAAATTGGATCAGCTGCGGAAAATATCGGAGATGAGAATTCAATTTTAACACCAATGCCTATGAACGCATCGTTTGGTGCATTCAATTGGGTTGGGAGTACTGCTAGACCAGAAGCCGGTGATTCCCGTTTCTATGAGCTATCAGTTCCCTCCAATGCCACTTATTTGGCTGTAAACTTGAAATGGAACAAAGACGGTATGCTTCCTAATCTGTATCTCTTTGATTCTAAGGGCATATTGATTTCAAAATCACAGAGTGAATACATAGGTGGAGGCTTCTATCAAGTTACTACTTCGGAAAAGTTTGCTCAGAACTTGCTTGTTGAAGCGGAAGATACAGTGTATTATCTTATGGTTCATTTTGTTGGGACACCATTTGGTGCCGGCCCTTATGGATTCAACTTACTCGTTCGGTACCTTAACCTTACCTCAATTCCTAAACCGATAGAAATATTTTCCCAACCTATTGATGAGGCAATCAGTAAGAAACTAGTAATCAATAGTTCCCAATATTCAGTAGACCAGTTTCCAGAGCTCAAAATTTTGGAGACTTCAACAATGGTGTTCAAAGGCCAAAACCACTCGTTCAATGATGTAATTGATTCCTCTGATATTGAACTTGGAACTTTTACACCAGAAAAGGAGTATCGATTCAATTTCACGCAGGGAGAAAAAGGTATAGTTAACCTCACTTGGGATAATACTAATGTGGATGTAGACATGTATTTGGTCAAATCTGGATTTGTAATTAAACCAGAAGATGACTTGTTCCGATTGCAAGGGACTATTCCAACTCCCAAAAATGAAAGTGCATTCTTCTCAATTCCGGAAAGCGGAGAATACTCACTTTACATCGATGTGGTGAATTCTTCTTCACTAACCACAGACCTTCTGTTTGAAGTACACTTGGAAACAAGACAGGGTCCAACATTCACAAATGAAGGAGCTGTACTAGAACTTGACACTGCTTTGTTTGAAAACGGAAACTTCGGGTTATGGATTACATACCAGACCAATTTCGCAATCTCATTTGAAAATATTTACAATGTTGAATTTGTGAACCATCAAAACTTTACCTCTAGCATGGTTTCTCCTATTGAAAATGCTGTGTTGAGTGGATTAGTCAATGTCAATTGGTCTGCATCAGTTCCTGTTGTCGGATTTGTTTATCTTAAAGGCCCCGGTGTCACTTCACTATATTTCCTTGGTTCTTCAAATTCTAACCATTTGGGTTTTGACAGTACAGTGTTCAAGAATGGCGACTATATGCTGATTGTCGAACTGACAGATGGGATATACCGCGATGTCGATCAAATTTCAATCTCACTTAACAATAAGATCTTATCGACCCTGTCAATAAACACTTCTACGACATCAGACAACCGCATCCCTCTTCTGCTTGTCGGGTTTGTTGTTGCATTGGTTGCTCTGATCAATCGGAGGAAAAGAAGGCTAAAGTTTCAAAATTAAATTGAGCAGAGTCAGAAATGTTAATTAAACCTCAAACCATCACAAAATGAGATAGGTGCTTACGGAAATTCAGAGGGCCATTTTGAACATCCTTCAAGATGCCACTCGTTGCAAAATATTAGCACAGCTTGCAGAACAACCTTGTCCTCCCGACCAGTTGGTTGAGGTAACGCAAGTGTCCAGAACAGCAGTTGAAAAGCACCTAAAGATTCTCCTTTCACATAACTTAATCGAAAGAAGGGCCCAAACCTTTCCTCGATTGAGATATATTTATTCTTTAACCTATGATGCAGAAGTGCTATTGGCAAATCTTGCAAATGTCACTGAGATTTTTGTTGACGCCAGTTTGGCCAAGTGGGAAGAAGAGCTGGTTCAAATTGAGCAGGGTTATGTATATGGTGTTATCCAAAAGGATGAATACCTCAAACTGAAAAGCGACTATGAAGAACGACTGAGCCGGTTTAAGCAGGACGAATGAATCTATGGGCAAATGGAGACAACATTGGGAAAATCGTTGGTTTGAATATTGGCTACCAACATTAAAAGACCAATTGGGCATTTCGTTCGAAGAATCTGCCATCTTACAGGAGTTTTCGGAATACGGGTTACGTAACACAGTTTCTCAAAATACGGTGTTCAGTGTTCTCCAAGAGAAAAAAAGTATCGTTTTCGGTGGAGGGCCAAACCTGATACAGCATATTAAAATGCTCAAACGGCATGAAGATTGGGAAAACGAAGTTTCGATCATTGTAGCAGATGGTGCTGCCCAAGCACTGTTGGATGAAGGATTCACACCTTCAATTGTTTTCACTGATTTGGATGGTGGATTGGATCTGATTGACAGATGCCTTAAAGAATCCTCAATTGTTTTTGTCCTGTTGCACTCAGATAACACTCACCTCGTCAGAGAGTTTGGTATCCGGAAAGCTATTTATTGTACTCAAATCAAGCCAATGTTTGGCTTTGTGAACACATTCGGTTTTACTGATGGAGATCGAGCAATATCATTTTCCGTTTGCTCTGGCGCAAAGACTCTTTGTTTAGGATTTGATTTTCGAGCCCCGCCAAGTCAATTTTCAACACGCAAAAAGCAATTAATTGATCAATACCTGACTCAAAAGAAGGCCAAATTGTCAGCTGCCGAAAACATCGTTCAGGAATTGGCACAATCAGGGCTTGTCTATACACTTGATCCCGCTAGGTGTCCTGGAATCAAAGTTTTTCGTATTGATGATTTTCTTTACAACCTATGATTGGGAATTACAATTTTTTCACTAATTGCTTTCAACAGAAAATCGAATCTTAGAAAGGCTTAATACAAATAATATGTTTGGTTATATCATAAGATGTCCAAAAACTACTTCCTAAAAATCAGCTTGTTAGGTGACGGTGCAGTCGGAAAAACCAGTCTTCGTGAACGATTCATGGGTCGGGGGTTCAGAAAAGAGCACATGATGACAATAGGTG
>JALUTL010000106.1 GCA_027016475.1 Candidatus Heimdallarchaeota archaeon | reverse complement strand
ATTATATACCCATCGTAGATTTTTCGCAAACAAATAAGGCATAAGATCTATTGAAAGGATGAAGATGAAGGTATTGGATGGAGTTCCAAATAATAGCCGGCTAGGACTTGCTTTGGAGAAATTTGCAAACCAGATTCCTGACGATGACTTTTTTGTGGAAATGTTTGAACTGCTGCTTCAGGAAAGTGATGAATTGGAGAGGGTGGTGGATTTTACAGACAATCTTCTACTATAGGTATGTCGATGTCCCGTTTACAGCCGGTTCCAATCTTGTTGATCCGCTTCCTAAATCGTCCGGCGATCAGCCAAGGTAAGTACACCCGAAGTTGAGCCGATTGAAAGCAAAAAGGTTATTGAAACGGACAAACCAAGAAAGCAACCACTCTGGAAGATTTCAAAACATTCGATAGCATTTACATCGTGTTTGCAAACAATACAAAATTGGAGGAAGGATTGATCAATTCAACAGAATCAGACATAGTGGATGATCTCAATGCTCTTGCAGCAGGCTTCTATGTAATGTCACTGGTGCTTTTTGCAGGATCTGAACCGTTGGTTTCAGCATTGATGCTTTATTGCTTCAGCACCGTGACAGTAGTCCACAATACCACCATTGTCACAACTGTAACTTCCACAACCATCGTTAATTCACCTACTGCAACTGGAACAGAAACAACTACATCGTCCGATTCACCTGTTCCGTTGTTGCCATTGTTGCTTTGCCCATACTCAGAAGATGGAAGAAAAAATCTGGAGCAAGCGTTCTTAAGATCTGAATTGTCAACGTGATGTTATTAGCTCTTTTTCAATTGCTTCAGTTGATGGAAATATAGGGATGCCAAATTCAATGACCAAATCAGCCGCCTTTTCATAGATGTTCGGATCAATTTCCTCTGTATCCCCATCTATTACTCGTTCCATAGTCTCCTGGAACTGCTTGAACGGAAAGTTCCGGTTGATTCTAGTTAAGGCTTCATGCGCCAATGTTTCATCGTCTGCAGCCGGATTGACCTTTTGCCTAAGAAGGAAGTGTTTCATGGCGTGCAGAAGGGCGTCGTAAAGTACTGCAATTCCGTGTTCCGTTTCTCCTTTTGCCAGAATTTCCTTTGCCTGTATGATATGGAAAGCTGAGCGGAAAAAGCATTCATCTTCCAAGGGCAACTGCAACCCATCTAGAAATTGGAAATGTGGCATCTATGTGCCTTTGGACTGATGGTTTTTTAGTCATCCGTTGGGGACATTTCAGGTATCAGGGCTTGGGGTTATTGCATCCGCCTGAACCATGGTGACTGACTGAATCGGTATCCATAGAGAGGTTGAAGCCCAATCCGGAAACCTGAATGATCAGTGTCACAGCGATTGCGATCAGGACAGGAGCAAGACCAATCAATAGTTTTTTGTGCATTAGACCAGCCATAAGAAAAAAATGGGGGTTGCCTATAAAAATTCGTGCATTGGAGAATGCGAAAGAGAATCGTTTTCTGAAGACAAGCGATTTATCTGGAGATTTTCATATTTCCTACACGCGTCTTTGTTTAAATAATTAATTCAAATGGTATTGATGGATCGGTAGGGAGTCTCTCTTGCCATCCACAG
>JALUTL010000105.1 GCA_027016475.1 Candidatus Heimdallarchaeota archaeon | reverse complement strand
GCGAATGTAACTTTGTTGTTTCAATCCCTAATGGGTATTTCACGCCTCCGCGACCTCCCAGGTGTGGGAGGCCTGGACAAATGGGTTCGCGTTTCAATCCCTAATGGGTATTTCACGCCTCCGCGACTGAGAGCCTATTTTACGGGCTTCCATGACGGGCGATTGTTTCAATCCCTAATGGGTATTTCACGCCTCCGCGACCCTCTATATAAATATGGGACCCCATCCATAAAAACTTATGTTTCAATCCCTAATGGGTATTTCACGCCTCCGCGACTTGAACACTGCTTCCCTCTCCCACCCCACCTCCTCTTCGTTTCAATCCCTAATGGGTATTTCACGCCTCCGCGACCGGCAGCAGTGCTGCCGCCGATATAATGCGAGTCAGGTTTCAATCCCTAATGGGTATTTCACGCCTCCGCGACAGTTCGGGCGTCAGTCTGCGCGAAAACTGACCGGCGTGTTTCAATCCCTAATGGGTATTTCACGCCTCCGCGACCGAGGCATATTTTCCATCTACAGCCCATCTACTTAAGGATTCCGAATCACCTTCGTGCACATACCCCATCATGTTGTAACCCATTTCCAGCGTGTCTTCTCATAAAATTTTTGGAGTCGTTCCAGCTTTGGCAAAATTCGCCATCCATAGACGCTGACGGCTTGGTTTTTGCAAAAAATTGGAAGCATTACAACTCCCTTTTAGTTAGACAGTTCTGAAGAACTTTTCAATCGGTTTTGGATGAACCGTATCAGGCCTCCCGCTTCGGATGTGTCAACCAATGTCCTGTCCTTCATTTTGTCAAGCCACTCGTTCTTCTTCAACTGGTCAACCAGCGAAAAGAATCTCTCTCTGTAGGCGGCAGATGGCTTTCCTTTGAAGATCAACCAAAAAGAAAGCTTGTTTGCGTGCCGGCAGAGAATGGAATAGTCCACCAGCTCGATCGTGTCCACATCAAGATCCATTTGGGCGGAGCGGATGAGCTTCAATGCGAACAGAAGACCAGAAAGGAACATGTTGGTTTCGGGAGTGCCATAAAGAGGAACGGAAAGGATTTCTATGTCATGTTCATTTGTGACTATGAAAGACAGCGGAAAATGCTGGAGCGGAACCATATTGGGATAGATAAAAGTAAGATCCTGCTCGATACCAAGCTCTGCAATGATTCGGGGATGGAAATCGTTGATTCCAACATCATTGAGGAGCCAGGTTCTCAGGTCCTCGATGGTATCCTTCAATGCGGAAATCCCAAATTGCTGCACAAGGCTTTCCGCCAGTTCTATGGTGATTTCCGCCAGTCCAACTTCCCTTTGGATGACATACAGCTTGGCCTTCATGAGAAGTCCGATGAGCTTATGGAACACAGAACTCTGTTCCTCAGCGTACTGCAGGTAATGGTCGATGATCGAAACAACTTCGATCAGATCCTTGATCAACACTTTCCCTTCCTGCACTATCTGGTCGAGAGTGAAATTGACAAGAATTTCTATGACCTTGAGACGGAGCGACATGGGAACCTGCTTTGAGTGAACAAGCCTGCCCAGTTCCTCCAGCTCAGGCTTATTCGCTTTCTGCCACAACACCATCAACCCCAATTCCATTGTCCGAATGGCTTCCAATGGAGTTTTCATCCATTCCTTGTGAAGTTGCCGGATAATGTCTTTTATGTCACGTTTCAGCTTATGCTGTATCAATCCTGAAAGAAACAGGGATTGCGCCACCAATTGGGGATTGCCAACATCCTTTCTTGTCTGGAGCGATTTGTCACAGAGAACGAGGGCAAGCCCATAATTTCCTCGGTAATAGTAGATTTCCGCCATTTCTTCATAGACTTGAGATATGTCAACCCTGTTGTCCAAGGGGATTGACAGCTTGAGGGCCACCGAGTATTGGAGCAAAGCTAGGTCGAATTGCCCAAGCTTGAGGTAGATTGATCCTATGGATGCTGTGGCCAAGAACAGCCCTTGCTTGAATCCTGTTCTGTAGGATTCTACAGCAATCTGCTTGTACTCATCCAACGCCTGCTTCATGTCTCCTTTTGCAAGCAAGATGTTGGCACAGTTGATCATGGTACCCAAATAGGGTTTGGTCTGCCCTGTCGACATGAAAAACTCTCGGGCCCGCCTGTAGAATACAAGGCTTTTGTCATAGTTGCCCATCTGATAGTAGCAGAAGCCAAGCCCATTGACCAAGAGGCCATACACATATGGGTACTTGTGCTTGTCCACCTTTGCCAAACCATCTGTCAGGTAATTCAATGACAAATCGAACCGACCTCGTGCGATATTGACAATTCCTTGCCTATACAATGCGTGAGTTTCAAAAAAATCGTTTTTTGCAATACTTGCCAGCTTGAGCAGGGGTTCCGCAGTTTTGAGTGCCTCGTTGAGCTTACCCATCTTGAATTCCGCTTCAGCCAGCGCCATCAGCCATGCCATGTGAAGATAACCTCCCTGCTCAAATTGGTTTTCAAGTGAACTCAAAAGGTTCATGGCTGTCTGATGTTCTCCCTCCTGAAGCAGCAGGATCGCATGAACCAGTTTCATTTCATCGGTCCATGGCTTAGGGAGCATTGAGAGAAGATTGCGGGCCATGATGAAATCTCCCTTTTCAATTGCTCCCCATAAATTTTTCATCGCGTATATTATCCTTGGTGGTTAAAAAAATTTTTGATCTACTCCGATATTTCAGACTGGTGAATCAGAATTTTGCAAAGGGCAAACTGTCATCATTGACGAAAAAAGTTTAAATCCTTAGAGTAATAATTCCACTGGGAAGGGAGATAACCTCCTTTCAAGGCAATGTGATCCCATGACCGAAAAAGATCATTTACTTGATTCTAGGGAATGTGAAATTGCGGCTCTTTTCCATGACATAGGAAAGTTGCGGCAGCACTCGTTCAATGGCAAACCAGAGAAAAAACATGCAGAATACTCAGGCGAGCTTCTAGACAAGCTCAACCTGCCTCAAGGATTTGACAGCGGACGAATCCGTAACATGGCTTTGAAGCATCATGACAAGGGTGAGCCAATCAGAGGCATAATGGCTGTAAAAAAAGGGGATTGGTATTCGGCGGCAATGGATCGGGAAAAGGATGAGGAATCAGAACCAAACCGAGAGCTTCAATGTATCTTCTCATCCGTAATATTGGAAGATCACCCGTTCAAGGAAAGCGCTAAATTGACTGACCATTACTATGCTGCAAAGCCTATAGATGTTGCAGACAAGAACTCACTGTTTCCGACTAAAACCACAGACAAATCGACGCTGATTAACGACAGCAAATCGCTTTGGAACAAACTTGAAGCGGAGTTGCAAAAGATTCCTGCGGAAATGGATTACTACAATTGGATGACTACTGTCTTGGACATCCTGAAAAGATACACGTTGAATGTAGTCAGTGCAGGCTACTTCACAAGGCCCAATGTCAGCCTGTACAATCACTTGACAACAACTGCCGCCATTGCCAGAAGCATGAGGCAGTATGATCTTGAGCATGGAGAAACCGGTCAACTGGATCACGAGACACCGCGTCATCTGCTTATCAAGGGAGACCTAAATGGCATCCAGAAGTTCATTTTCGAGGTGAAAACACCTGAATTCGCAAGGAAGCGAATGAGCAAACGATTGCGCGGGAGATCTTTCTTCATTCAGCTCATTTCAGAAGCCATACTTCATACTCTACTCAGAAGGATGGAACTCTCTGAAACTGCAATCATAGTCAAGGCAGCAGGAACATTCACTCTCTTGGTACCAAACACAGAGACCAACATCACAGTTCTCAAGGAGGAACGCAAAAGGATCAAGGACTTCTTGAGAAAGGAATTTCCCGGTACCCTCTCCCTTTCGATTGCATGGATCTCCGTCAGCAACACTGACCTGAAATCGTTCAAGGAGCTTGAAAGTAAGATGAACTCTGCCCTGACCCGTGCACGGTTCGATCCGCTTGACTGTTCCGATGATCAAGCAGGATTTTTCAACCATTTCAGACCCTATGGAGTCACAGATTCCCATGAAGTGTGCTCAGGATGCATCCTTGCTTCAGATAGGCTTACAGAGAATTTCTGCGCCAACTGTGAAATGCATACGGAACTGGGAGGTGATCTTCCGAAAATAGAAGGAATTCTCAGAACCCGGCAGAAATTGAAAATCACCAAGAACAAGCCCATTTCAATTCTCGGAGTCAATTTTTACCTGCTGAAATCAACAGAGGGCCTTACAGAGGCTCCGGGAGATACCGCGTTCCTGTACATGGACAAGAGGGCTGAACAAATCCTTCAAGAAGGGTATGGGCTTACAGAGCTTGGATTCAGGCTTTCCATTCCCAATGACTTCAATGGAAACCCAATAAGCTTCGACAACTTTGTCCATATTGCAGCCGGAATGGATCGTCTTGCCATTTTTAAGGCTGATGTAGACAATCTTGGAGCAATCTTCGCCACGTCTACTTTTGCACATGATGCAGAACGATCCCTTGCAAAGGTCAAGGACATCTCCATGAGACTTGACCTCTTTTTCAGCAGCTATGTGCCCATTCTGGCTCAGAAGCTCAAGTATTCATACATCGAAGAACCGTGTTCAACCCACATGGACAAGTTCAGGCAGGTGACCCTCAAAGACGAACTAGGAAAGATCTATGTTCTCAACAATATTCTTGATGAATTCAGCTGTAAAAAATGCGAAGCGAAAAAATCGTCAACAATCTACTCGATTTTTAGCGGAGGTGACGACCTTGCTTATGTTGGCCCTTGGAATGTCCTGGTACACTTTGCTCTGGAAGTCTACAAAGAATTCAGGAGCTATGTGGCAAACAATCCCTTCATTACACTCAGCGGAGCCATCCATCTCTTCAGATCCAAGGAGCCATTGGCGTTGCACATCCAAAAGGCCGAGCACATGTTGGAGAGAAGCAAAAGCTACCTCAAGTACAAGAAGGCGTCACTGAAGAACGCAGTCACATTGTTTGACGAGACGGTTTTCTGGGCTCAGGCCACCGAAATGCCATGGATCAAGGCACACTACCCGGAAACGCTTGAGTCCCTGCTCAATTTCGGCAACAATGTCATTCAGACTCTTCAGGATCAGACCAGTGAAACCAAAAGATCATTTCTGCACAACCTTCTGCTTCTAAGGGAAGAAGAGAATACTCTTCTTGGTGCAATAGAACAGGAGGAGTTAGAATTGAGCGGATTCAAAACCAGCAAGATTCACCAACCATTGCTTGCCTATCACCTGCACAGGCGCTTTAAGAACAAACAACGAACCTTGGAGGAGTTCAACAAATGGACTGCCATTTTCCATTGGCTCAGGCTTCCGCTGAGCTGGGCCATCTATTCAACCAAATCAGGAGGCAAAAATTAATGAGTTCAAAAAGAAACTTCGAACCCAAGAAGAAATCGCCAACCCATAATAAAACACAGAAAAAAAACAAAGCACAATTTCCTTCGAAGGAAATTGAACCGATAATTTCAAAGATCAACCAAATGAAACATTGGAGAAC
>JALUTL010000104.1 GCA_027016475.1 Candidatus Heimdallarchaeota archaeon | reverse complement strand
TATTTTTCGCCATTCACCTCAATGGTGTGATCATCTATGAATGAAGCGTATCCTCGGATAACGGGAACACCTACTCTTTCTTCCACATGACGTAGTGTTCCTTTTCGTATCCTTTCGACAATTTTTCTTTCGTGTTCTTTTGCTTGTGTGAAGGAATAGCCATTATGCGCAGCCTCAACAAGAGCTTTTGTTGGTATGCACCCCGTGTTGATGCATGTCCCACCAAAGTGATCATCAACCCTTCCTTCTACTAGTGCTGTGTTCCAGCCTGCTCTTTTAAGAACCACTGCTACTTTTCTCCCAGCAGAGCCACTTCCTATCGAAATTAAATCAAAATGCTTTGCATCATTTGCTTCTGACATGGGCACTGAATCTACTTTTATCATAAAAAACGTTCATGTATTCCCTATTTTCCCTCTCGTAAGAATCGCGTTCACATAGACCCGTGTTCCAAATTCTAAAATACATTCATTAATAGTTATCAAGAGATGATTCGCCATTTTACCTCGACGACTTATCTCTTTTACAATGACAAGCTAGTGTTTGTCTGGCATGAAAAATTGAATTCTTGGCTACCTCCTGGAGGACACGTGGAACCTAATGAAGCACCTCACGAAGCAGCAATTCGCGAGATTTATGAGGAAACCGGAATCCAAAACATAACATTTCTCCTCACAAAACCGGCCGCTTATTATGATTCAAGAGCTAAGTCTCTTCCTGAACCGTATCGGATACTCGAAGAACAAATTGAGCAAAATCATTATCACTTAGACTTTATCTATGTAGCCAAAACCAGCGAATCCCCTAAAATAAACGAATCTGTCTCTGTTTTTGACGCTAGCACGCTATCAAAATCGTTGAACATATTTCCTAACGTTAGAACCATTGGATTGGAGCTGTTCTCTAGTCTGAACTTTTCGTAGTTTTGAAGGCCCTTTATCTAGCTCTTTTCATAGAGATCTACTGTCCCGTTGCCCAATAAATATGTTCTAACTCTCCTAAGTTCTGCAAATAAATCCGAAACTAAAGGAACGTTGTTGGCTCCCCCGAGGAGCATTGGTGATCTAAAAACTCTGAATCTTAGCCTAAAGTTTGATTGCAAGAATACCGTGAATACTCTGCTTCCTCCTTCAACAAAGAGGCTCTTGTAGTTTTTTGACTTCATCCATTTCACAATTGCTTCAACAGCGTTTTCCGGATTTACTTCGATTATCTCGGCTCGCCTTTCAATGCCTTTTTCGCGCAATGTCTTTTTTCCCTCGAATGAAGAAAATACTGTTGTAGGGGCACGCGTATCAAAAACCTTGGCATTTGCAGGAATATTTCCTGATATTGTAAGAACACATCTATGTGGATGCCTATATGGAGTTCGTCCGATCCACTTTTTTTTGACACAAAGGGATGGATTGTCGATTCTGACTGTGCCCGCCCCAACTAGAATCACATCAAATGCTTCTCTAAGAAGATGGACTTGTCGCCAATCTTCTTCGTTGCTAAGTTTTGTTTCCGCACCCTTTTTCCCAAGAAATCCGTCTGCGGATGTTGCACAATTAAGTAGAATTTCAATTCCTCTCATTCATTGAAGTCTTAGGTCTAGAG
>JALUTL010000103.1:7351-15254 GCA_027016475.1 Candidatus Heimdallarchaeota archaeon | reverse complement strand
CACATGGACTATTCCTGGTGTTATGGTTAAGCATTTTTTCAAGAGAAAACCATGGCTGTATCGCCATAGGTTCAAATAGCTAATCTTTTGCCTTTTTCCATACAGTTCCTGTTTTCAAATCTTCCAATTGGTAGCCGATGGCTTTCAGTTGATCCCTAATCGTGTCTGAGAGTTCCCAATCTTTCTTGGATCTTGCAATCTGCCTTATTTTGATCAACAGATTAACTAGTTCTATTGCATCTTTAGATTCTGATACTTCACTTTTTTCAAAAAGACCAAGGACTGAGAGCATTCGTTTGAACCTAAGGTAAATGTCTACCCAAAACGTTCCGTGACTTCCGGTCACTTCTCTCAGGGCTGTATTGATCTCCTTTATGAATGAATGGAGAACCGCGATGGCATCCACAGTGTTTATGTCATTCGCCAATGCTTCTGCAAAATCCATTTCAAAGCTAACTGCTTCTCTGGCCAATTGCTCAAGCCTTGTATTGCGTTCGAAGCTTCCACCTGATTGAACCTTCGATTCCAGTTGATTTAGCGCAGTTCTGATTTTTTCAATTTGGGTCTTTGCCTCTTCCAGCCCTTTTATTGAATACTCTAAAGGTTTGCGATAGTGGGATTGCAGAAGGAACAGCCTCAATGTATCTCCTCCATATTTCCTAACTACATCCTTTATTGTGAAAAAATTGTTTAGGCTTTTGCTCATTTTTTCATTGTTGGTAGTTAGGAAACCATTGTGGCAAAAGAAGTTAGAGAACTTCTTGCCCGTATAAGCTTCGGATTGGGCAATTTCATTTACATGATGGGGAAATGACAAATCTTGACCGCCGCCATGAATGTCGAACGTTTCACCCAAATACTCGATAGACATTGCCGAACATTCGATATGCCAACCAGGTCTCATTTTTCCCCAAGGTGTTTCCCAATATGGCTCGCCATCCTTTGATTTTTTCATCAAAGCAAAATCTGCACGGTGCTCCTTATCCAATGGATTTCCATCATCATCGGCAGACTGCGATTGTTCCAATGAAAAGTTGGTCATTTTCCCATATTCTTGGAATTTCTGGACTCTGAAATATACTCCACTCTCTCTGACATATGCATATCCCTTATCGATCAATTTGGCAACAATTTCTACCATCCGATCCATATGCTCAGTTGCTTTTGGACGAATGGTTGGTGGTCTCACACCTATTGCTGCAAAATCTTCTTCTATGCTTGCAATTATTTCTTTGGCCAACTCTGCAACGGATATTCCCCGTTCCTTTGCACGGTTGATCATTTTGTCATCTATGTCAGTATAATTTGAAACATAGAAAACACGATAGCCAAAATACTCCAGTACTCTTCTCATCACATCAAAAAAAACTTGGCTTCTCGCATGTCCAACATGGACATGATCATAGACGGTGGGGCCACACACATACATTTTAACTAAGCCTTCCTCCAATGGCTTGAAGGTGCGGATCTTGCGTGTCTGACTATCATAGAGTTTAATTTCAAGCTTTCCCTTGCTCTTTTGCGAGTTTGGCATATTTCATTTGATTATTGCCATTTTGCTTTAATAAATTATGTCTTGCAAAACCCTTTGTACCAAATGAATGCAGTGGAGCTTGAATACTCTGTTCATAACAAATTTGTTCCATACGCTACAAACCTTTAATACAAGTAAGAACCATGCATCCATATGAGTAATCGCCAATTTACTATATTGGATGAGGATCGACAGCTCGCGGACTTTATTCCTCCCGTAAGCATCCTGCTGGCAGGGATAATTTTCTTGGTGGGTACGATCCTTGCGATCATAACATATGAGACACCAAATGGAAAATATCAATTTCTTGACCAATTTTTTTCAGAATTGGGCGTCCGAAAAACCTATGTCGAAACGTTCTCTGATGGTTCTACGGAATTGCGATATGCACCGCCCTATCCTGACATATTCAACTTTACATTGATGTTGACAGGTGTACTTCTAATCCCCTTTTTCTCTTTTTCCTTTAGGCAGATGCGAAATGCAAGCATGAATTCAACACGACTTCTTTGGGTTGCAATAGTGACGGGCATATTATGTGGACCAATGCTTTTTGGTGCAGGTTTCTTTGACCTAAGCTTTGATTCACAAGCCGTATGGCAAGAGCATGGGTTCTGGGTTGCATTTCTGTATATCTTCATAACTGTTGCGAGCATTGCTTGGTTCTTCATGCTCATGCTTGCAAAAGACCTTCCCTACAAAACATCGAAGCTTATCTGGCTTGATTATATCCTCCTATTTATCCTTGCTGTGCTGGCGCTGATCAACTTGGCTGACGGCATGAGTCTTGTAAAGGTTGTCAATATTCCTGTTGTAAATACCCTCCCTGTTGAGGCTTACCAAAAATTCATTGCCTACATCTTCTTTATTTACTTTGGTCTTATTGTTGGTGGTAGGTTGACCTTGACAAAGTATGACAACACCCCAGTAGTCCATTCTCCAGACGTAGGCCATACGCACAGGCCAGGATCTTCCAAATGGTACTGCACAAATTGTGGGCAGGAAAACGAAGAGGACACAGAAATCTGCTCAAAATGCCAGCAATCCCTAACTTAACCTATCGAGGTCTAGTTGACTCTGTTGCCAAACGCTCGATGATCTGGTTGAGCCGCCTGAGCAATGGTTGAACCTTTGATTCAAAATGAATGCTAATCTGGTTTTGAATTGCTTCAGGCGTAATGCGCTCTTCTTTTCGTCTTTCTTCTTCCAAAGCTTGAAGGCGGGCACTTAAACCTTTTATTTTGTCATCAAGTTCTTTAATCTTTGAAGTGAATTGGCTTGATTGATCTAACTCACTTGCTATTTCTGAAATTGCCAACCTCTGGGATCGTTCATCATCATGCACGTACCCTTTTTCCAAATAGATTTCAACTGCACGATTCAATAGGTCAGTCAGTGTTGTATTCATGCGGGTTGCTGTCTGTTGCATACGTTCCTTCAACTTGATGTCAAACCAAAAGGTTGTGGCTACTCTATCCTTTCTCCTTGTAGATGGCAATTATATCAATTACTGTGTGTCTGTTGATATAAAAAAACATGTTGCTTCTCTTAATGCCAAAAATTAATGAATTCAACAATGTAACTTAATAGACTAAATCCTTAGGTTCAAGATTTCCTTTTACGCCTTGCAATAGGAATGATTGCGACTGAAGCAATGACGGCCATGAAAGGTATTGGAAGTGTCACGCTAGGCGTAGTTTCCCTTGTAAGCTCTTCACTTTTGGTTTCATTGGTTCTGGTTGCAGTTGTTCCGGTCGAAGTTGTTTCGGTAGCAGTTGGATCATCTGTTGGTATCAATGCTGCCTGAGCTTCTCTGAATTCCTTCAGTGTCTCAGCAGTAATTTGCTGTGGTTCAGCAATGTTGAACTCTACAGTTTTTGTAGTTGTTAACCCTGAACTGTCTTTTGCAGTGACCATCAGAATGTAATGGCCAGACTTTAGCGCTCTGAAACTGACAAAATCTGTTCCAGTGAAGAAATGACTGACCTTGTGAGGGTCTATCAATTCCCATGATATTGCAGATGGCTTGAGTAGTCCGTCTTCAGGGTCAACTGCTGATGCACTGAAGGAGATACTCGATCCTCTGTTTGGCAACCGGAACATTTTTTCATCACTCTCTTTTTCTCTTGTGACGTTCAGTTCTGGAGGCAAGAATGACATGAAAGTCTTCAAACTTGGGTAAAAAATACTGGTTTGAAAGCCATCAGATGCAAGAAGCCTAAATTGGCCTTCCTTTGATCCCGGATATCTTTCAAAATTTGAGACAATTGAAGAGCCTGTGGTGACAGGACCCACATCAGTCCAGCTTCTATTGTTATGCGCATACTGCAGTTTGAAATAAAAGTTGGTGGTATTTTTTGCAGAGAAATCCCACACAACTTGGTTGCCGCCACCACGTTTAATCTCCTGTGGTACACTCAACTCGACAGATGGGACAACACCTGTTCCCTTTTGTGCATAGACTGTTTTTCCGTTCTGATCCAAATATTCGACAGACACTATTTCTCCATTGTCTGGTATGAAGAAAGAAAACGACGTGGTCTTCAATGGTTCTGCATGCTCAGGATTGAAATATTCTCCTGCTCCGCTGAAGTGCGCATAAATCGGAATTTTGATTTGGCTTTGATTGGAAAACGAAACCAAAGCAGTAAAGTTTGCTTCGACATTCGGGTCTGCCTCCGGAACAATGTGTAATGCTCCTGGCACTTCAAAAGAAGGATCGACTTGAAGCTGACCTTCAGAATCGACAGTTCCAGAAATAATTCTGCTTGTTTCACTTCCTTTAAGTTCCTTTATTGATTGGTGAATGTTAACTCCTCTCTCAGCAAGCATCAAGGCAAAATCTTGATCGCCTGATAACTTAAATTCTGTGATCATTCGTTCCCATCGGTAGTCTGAAATCCAGGCAGTAGGTGTGGAGGGTCCGCTGCAGTAAGACATGAAATCCGGTGTTGTTGAAGGGAGAAGACCCCATGTCGGACTCCAGCCAAGTGCATGGATGTCATCATCTGAATACAAGGTTTGCCACGTAGCATCTGGGCCGGGTGCATTGCATCCATACCCTGTATCTGCAACATGTCTGCCCCATGAATTCGGGCCAAAGTTATGGTTTATCTCATGTGCAGCAATCATTGACCCGATTCCTCCAACTCCAACAAATCCTAGTTTTGCGCCGTGGTTATTCCACGTAGGATCACTGTGCCCTCCACCACCTGTTCTAAATCCATAGAGCTGGTGTGGGAAAGGAACATCATCTATTCCAAACAGCAGTGCAAAAATACTCGCAATTACCAGTTGTCCATACAAATCATTCAGCTCGTCTATAATTCCGTGATCATCAAGACCTGCAACTACTCCTACTGTATCCCAATCCAGCTCAATGAAATTCACCCTTGCGACAGGATAGGCTTCAGCAATTTCCGTCAATTGGGGATTTACCTGTGTGAGTGTTGGTCTAGTTGGTGATGTATCAGTTCCCGTGTTGAGCCTGACAAAGTAGATGTTCAAGTTTTTGGTCTCGGTAAAGGATACTGTTGTTTGCTTTGTGTTGTCAACAGAATTTATGTCAATAAATCCAACTCTTTTGACATGGGCCGTCAATTTTAGGTTATCTTCTGCTGTCCATGTGTCTGGCAGAATGAAGTTTGCGCTGTCTTCCAAGTTGTCCCTATCAGGGCTTACTGGGGCCGAAAACGATTGAGACAGCGACCCTAGCGTATGGAAGGCTACCGGAAATTGAATACCAAATATAGTTGTCGTCTCTATGGCAGTTGCAGTCAATGTGACTTCTACATCAACTGGTGAAGAAGCTTCATGGGTTACAAATACTCTAGCCATGGTCTGTTTGTTTTTGACCAAAGACAGGCTGTTGTCTTCAAATTGCACTGCTTGCGTCACTTCAATACTGCTTATGCCAGAATTAAACAGAAAGGAGTTTGCAATCAACTGTTGGATGTCAAAAACTTGGAGTCTTGGATTGTCCGTCTGTCCTACCTCAGGATAACCATAAATCTTCTTGTCAATTTTGGCAGTCAGCGAAACACCTGACTTTGCAACTTCTTTCGGGAAGATGAAAGGACTTTCATAATTTGCATTCTGCTTATTTATGGCATTTGCAATGATTCTCATGTCCATGGATGTTTCGATCGAGTATGTGAACGTTGTTTCCTGTTGGTTTACTATCATACCCATAACCTTCTGGGGGGTTGCAGTTTTCAACGTCCCTATTTGGAATGCCTGCGTCTTGATGGCGTCTGCCTCTTCAGGTTTCATTTCCAGCATTTTTTCCATGGGAGACCATGACTGGCCATCGAACATTTCAATCTGAAAGAGGAGGTTGCCTAAATCGATTGAAGTTTTTGAATCAGTTGGTGCTACAACCATTCTGATATCATAAGGGGAAACTTCACCATCTCCATCAACATCATATGTTACTTTGATCTCTTCAAAGTTCAAAGAAACGCTTTCCACTAACAATCCGATCAATATGCGATCGGATACGTGCTTGATGAAAAAGTCTCCTTGGATGGATCCTGTGGATGACTTTAATTCCACAGTCTCTTTCAGTCCGTCATCCCATTCGCCTAGTGATCCGATTGGGGCTTCCTTATCAATCAATCCATCAATGAACGGAATTGTCAATCCGGTAATGTCGGTTCTGATGTCTTCACTTTGACCATTAACTGCAATTCCCGCACTAGTTGAGAAAAGCAGCAAAGCCATAACGAAGATGCTTTGCTTTGCGCTTAACATGCTGACAAGCCTTGTTCAAATTTATATAAAAATATTTTCACCTCAAGAGTTGGATGATGTAGATTAAAACCAATTTCTGAATGTTTTAGAACAATTTTATACAAGAAGGTCAGATTGGAGTCAATTGAACATCATTCATTATCTGTTAAAATGATTGTTTTGATATTGAATCACCAATGCTCTTCTTCATTTAATACTTGTGGTTTGTATTTGCATTTAACTACTGCTAAACGTATTTTCATCGCAAGTGCCTGTGGCTTGTGTCAAAATAATTCCTAAGAATCGTATGTATAGAAACCTCTACCTGACTTTCTGCCAAGAAGTCCTGATGCAACCATCTGTCTCAAGAGTGGTGGAACACGGTATTTGCTGTCCTGAAATTGCTCGTGAAACATGTCTGAAACCATAAGTGCAGTATCAAGTCCAATCAAGTCAAGGAGTGCAAGAGGACCGATTGGCATGTTCGTTCCCAAAACCATGCCTTTGTCTATGTCTTCCGCAGATGCCAATCCTTCAGAATAAGCAAACACAGCTTCATTGAGCATGGGAACCAGGATCCGGTTGACGACGAATCCAGGTGAATCTTTCGCAACGATTGTCTCTTTCCCCATCTTTTCTGCTACCATTTTTGTGATCTGATAGGTTTCATCAGATGTAAGCACCCCACGAATAATTTCAACTAACCTCATCACAGGGACAGGGTTGAAGAAATGCATTCCAATAAATCTTTCA
The DNA here is from genome assembly GCA_027016475.1 of Candidatus Heimdallarchaeota archaeon. Lineage (GTDB taxonomy): Archaea > Asgardarchaeota > Heimdallarchaeia > Heimdallarchaeales > Kariarchaeaceae > WAKA01. Next base: position 8,236 of record JALUTL010000103.1, on the reverse strand, counting down.
GCTCTTCCAGAACTTCCTGCCAAAAGGGAAATGGAGATGGAAGATGTATTTGAAGCAAAAATGACATCTTCCGGTAGCATTTTGTTTAATTTGTCAAACAAGTCGATTTTCACTTGCAGATTTTCATAAACTGCTTCTATAACGAAATCCGCATCCTTTGCCGCTTCCTCCAGATTCGTAGTGCCTGAGATCCGCGACATTATTTCTTCGATCTCTTTCTCCGTTATTTTTCCCTTTTTTAGCCCTCTACTCAAATTGGCCCGTATGGTGTTGAGTCCACGTTCGATGAATTCCTGCTTTACATCATAGGCTACTACTTGGTATCCTCCTTGGGCTGCAACATGTGCAATCCCATTCCCCATAGTTCCTAAGCCCAAAACCAATATTTTTTTGATTTCTCGCATGTTTAAATGTAAAATAGTCAGTACTTGAATTTTCTTCTTAAGGCTTGAAGGATCGCAAATAATGAATTTTTGTTCGATCTTGTCAGTCAAACTGCCATTCTACTAACATGTATCTTTTATGCAAATCCGTTATGGATCATTAAATGCAGGCGATTGAAAAGGATCTTCAAGACCTCCTTTTGCAAATTTCTACATTGTTAGAACAGCCTCATGAGCAGTTATTGAACAACATTTCTATGGTATGTGAAAAACTTAATGAGATGGGCAATGTCATTAATCGCGCATTCTCAGGAAGCATGGAGGCAATTGATCTGGCATCCTTTAACAAGTTGCTTTTCCATACATTCGTCGCGCTCAAAAAGATTGTCAATATTCTTCCCAAGACCCCTCAATTTGTAGAAGCAAATGTTGTTGCTCGCTCTCTAACTTATTTCGTCATGAACAATTTTGTCTATACTTCTCTTACGGAAGAGGATAACAT
>JALUTL010000103.1:0-7341 GCA_027016475.1 Candidatus Heimdallarchaeota archaeon | reverse complement strand
GGATAACATTACTGCTTTTGTTTACACCATTTCAGATTTGTTGTTGGATTTACCAAAACCTCAAGAGATCTATTCTAGCATTGATCTTGGAGAGATGGATAATCAATTTTTTCTTCAAGTCTATCGCCTTCATGATGGTTTTTCAGATCTCCACTATTCAGTTCTCCAAAAGGCAATATGTGTGCCTGATTCTGATTTAATATCTTGGAGCAAGGCCTACTTTGATCAAGCAACTTTTCTATTGAAAATCATCAAGGATATCAACCATCGCATCGATCAAATCGCTGATGTTGAATTGGCAGTGCATTTGTTTGATAGGGCTGTTTCCACAATGCTTTATTTCACGACATTTGTTTATTCTCTCCTCGCCATGTTCAAAGATGAAGTAAAGACAACATTTGATGCCAATCCAGCTGAGCTGGTGGATATGGTAAAGGAGAGGCTTAAAGTTGTTATGAAGATTTATGAAAAGTTAAAGAAAAAAAATAACTTTGAAGATAAGTCGTTTATTTCTGAACAGGCTCAGAGGAAATTATTGTTGGCACAGTTCGGAATCAGATATTGCAACTCTATAATTGAATTCTATTCCTATGTTTCATCATACTTTCAAAAACAGACAACTTTGAACACGATTGACATCCTCATTGAAAGTCAATTTGGAACTCTACAACGACTCAACGAAATTCACAACATATTGAATACACCAATTGGCAATTCTTTGTTTACTCCTGTAGCTGTTTCAATCTCAAATCGTATACTTTCCCTCCTGTACTTGAAAGAAGCATTGAAACCAAAAGATGTTTCTATAATCAATTTTATTGAGACAACATTTGCTGAGACACCAATTGCAGTTTTCCATCAATTACTTATCACGACGAAACTAAAACAGTTTAAAACGCTGAACTTCCAAGAGGTTCTTGGCTCCATTAAACAGCTCAAGAAAAACATCCAGTTAGTAATGGCTGATGTGGTTGCATTTAGCCTACTCATGGCTCTTGTTGAGGGGCTTGCAAATGACACAGGCATTGATCCTATTCGTCTTGAAGCAAAAAGGCTCTCAACAATGATTAATGAGAAAAAGGTGCCATATCGCTTTATCGCTGGATTGAATAATTTTGCATCGAACTGCACCTATGAAGGGCAGTTACAAATCAACCCGTATGATTATCTTACTTGGGTAATGCCAATTTTGCCCTTACACAAGATCAAATGGTATCCATTCAATAGTGAAGAAAATAGAAAAAGAAGGATGTGACCACCTACTTACTCTCTGCTGTAGTGTAATCTATTCCAGAATTAAATATGCCATTTTAAAAGTTAAAAAAAAACATTTAAATTTTTGGCATGTTTTGTTTGCAAAGCAAAATTAGGTGGTATGAGCGTTGATAAGTTGAAGGGAGTTTTTGACCACAAGTTTGGATGTTATTCACAAAGGAACAACTTCATTTGATCTCCAAAACTCCGATTGGAAAATTCTGAAAAGGGTACTTGATGGTATGATTAGACAAGGACTGATATTGGAAAAAAAAATCCAATGAATATTCAATGAGGGAAGTCTGTGAAGTGGCAAAATTGGATTATGGGCAATTCACAGAATTCGGAAACGCTCACTTTAATCTTGCGATCAACCATGATGGATTTATTGTCGGCTTATGGATACGTGCAACAGTCAAATCATTTCCAAAGGAACTGTTTGAATTACCAAAGCTAGTAGTGTTGGATATCAATGCCTCTGGAACAATTGACAGAATTGTAAACATAGCGGCAAACAAGCTTAGCTATCTTTCAATTAACGAATCTCTTGCTTGGACAACTTTACGATTACTCGAACCACCCTCACTTGACAAACTAAAAAATCTCCAAGTTGTCAATATTTGTGCGACATTGGATACTGCCCTTGAACTACATCATTTGCCTCGGCTTCGTTTTCTCAGGTTATGTGGCCTTTCTTTATCGTTCAGTCACTCCTTTTTCATTTCGAACAAGATTGAAGTTTTGATTATTGCAAATTCAAACTATTTGATTTTTCCCAAATCAGTTGATAGACTACAGTCCTTGAAACAAATCACTCTGAGAAATTGCAAAATGCCTTATGTTCCTCAATGGCTATTCAAAATTGAAACATTGGAGCATCTTGAGATGGAAGGAATACAATTGGAGGAGGTGACATTTGAAACATTGCCTAATTTGAAATTTTTAAGATTGGTCAATCTTCCAATAAAAAAGATGCCTGAAGGGCTGAACAAACTTTCATTATTGGAAACTCTTGTGATCAATCGTACACATATTGAAGAAGTGGGGGAGCTTCAAAATGCCCTGTTGAACTTTGACCTGTCTGAAAACAAAATCTCATCTTTTCCCCTTTCAATATTTTCCTTAAACCTGATCTCACTTAATCTTGCGAGAAATAAGATAAGAACTCTTCCAAGTGAAGTAGAAACGATAAATGGTTCGATCGACAGGGGATTGGGACGGTCAACCTTCTTCAGAGCTTACGTAAGTGAAGCATCCATTACAAACGAGTCAATGCTGAAGAGGTACATTCAGGACAGTCTGCTGCATTTGCCCTCCACACCCTCAAAAAGGATGAGGTGAGAAAGGGCATGGTTCTTCTCTCTGCCAAACAAACACCTGGTGCAACCTACAGATTTGAAGGTGAAGTGTTTATCCTGTTTCACAGCACAACCATCAAGCCTGGATACACTCCGGTAATCCATACCCAATCAGTCCAACAAAGCGCAAGAATCATAAAAATTTCCAAGGATGTCCTAAGAACCGGCGATAAGGCAACAGCCACATTCAACTTTCTCTACCGGCCTGAGCATATTGCAGTAGGACAACGATTTCTTTTCAGAGAAGGAAGAACAAAGGGAATCGGAACAATCACAAAAATTTTCCCAATCAAAGACTAAAGCATGTGCCCCATCTTGATCTTTTTGGTTCGCAAGTACCGTTCATTGTACGGATTCGGATCCACCTGATGTGTTACCCGCTCAGTTATTTCAATACCGTGTGAACGCAGCGCATCTAGCTTCTTCGGATTGTTTGTCATCAACCGTATGGATCTTATGTCCAGCACCCTCAAAATTTCCGCCACAATGGTATAGTCACGTTGGTCTGCCGCAAATCCCAAACGAAGGTTTGCTTCTATTGTGTTGTATCCCTGATCCTGCAACTCATATGCCTTGATCTTGTTGGCCAGACCAATCCCCCTTCCTTCCTGCCGATGGTAGATGATTAGTCCTTCCCCTTCCTTTTGCAACCGTTCCAACGCCAATTCCAACTGCTCCCGGCAGTCACATCTCAGGCTACCGAATACATCCCCTGTCAAACACTCTGAATGGATCCGAGTCAGCACATTTTCCTTCCCCCTTACGTCTCCTGCCATAATGGCAACATGATCCCTGTCGTCTACATTTTGCTTGAAACTGATGATAGTAAACAATCCATACCTTGTCGGCAACTTTGCCACGCCATAAACTTCAACCGCGGGAATGCTGTCTGCAGGGGGAATGCTGGACACAACTGAATTATCCATGAGGCTAAATTAATTTCTTCTATTTTAATTGCTTTGTTTTGGACTAACTAATAACAGGAAAAAAATCCGCAATTTTGATAGTCGGTATCAAGATGCTACCTCTCCCTCTCCTTCTTCTTCTTTTTTGTCCTCTACAACTAAAGGTGGAAAATCAAGATAATGAAGAATGTTGTTGTAGGATGTATAGAGCTGTTCAGTCCCATCCGTCGCTATGGGAAGCCATACCACAAAAAATGAACCGACAGGGTAGAGCAACCGTGTGTCCCTGCTGCACCGCACTTTGAGCTCCTCATACGGAGGTTGTCCCGGCAAAACCCTCACCACAAAATCATGGCCTTCAAGCTCTGTTGTCGCTACAACTCCAACATATCCTTCCGGTGCACGGGTACGTTGTGAAAAGGTGTTCTTGCGTACTCTGACAATCGTCTTTGCAAGCTTTTGAAGCACCCGGGGCTCCGATGACGGATAACGTGCCTTCAATGATTCGAAGACTGCGCCCCGATCTAACGATGGTGCGCTGTTTCGTCCCAGCAACTCTGAACGTTTTTCTTGAGGGGCAGCAATATATTCTGGCAGTTGCCGAATCTGCTGCGTCAAGGCTGCATGCAATTCTGGATGCCTATGAAGCATGATTTGCAATGTCTCAAGGGTTTTGACAAACTTGATGGCATCCTCCCGCAGATCTTGTGACAAAACTTTGATGTCCACCACCTTTTCAAACAAAGATTCCTTGCGTTGTAATTCCCCTAACCGCTTGTAACGATTGATCAGAAAGGCAAAGACCTTGTTGAGCATCAAACTGCTTGATTGTTGAATCGCTGCCCAATCCAACGCAATTCGCTCGATTTCCCTTACTCCAAATAAATGGATTTGGTTGACATCGTTTGTCAATGATCCATTGATGTTGTACTGATTGGAGTATTCATCCAAAACCCCTACAAATTTCCGGAACTGTTTGAAGAATCTGATGAATGGATTGGCTGTTAAGGAAAGATGGGGGATTAACGTTCCTGAAATGTAAATGATTTGGTCATGAACTCGCTTTGCTTCAAAATCACTCCCGTAAAGCAGTCGGAGATATGCAAAATTAACCGTTTCCTCGCCTTCGGCATAATAACGCTCAACCATTTTGAAAAAATCCGCCCTGTCATCTTGGGGGAGAATTGCTATGTCCTTTACCCTTTTGTAGAGTGGTTGGGGGATTTCATGAAGACGTGCACGGGCCTGCCAATATTGAAGCATTTGCATCGCAAAATCTGTTTCCTCTTCCGTTTTGAAAAAGACGAAGAGCTCAAAATTTCCTGAAATGCCCAAATATTGGCTTTCCATATGTTTCTCTCCCTTCCTGTGTTATAACTCTTTCTTTGTTGGGTTTCCGTCTAGTGTTTATATTGTAAACATTGTGTTCTAGCAATGTATACAATGTTTATATTTTTCCGTTGGAAGAAATCCAAAACCATACCCAATTAAAGGATGAATGCAATCATCACCTATGGAAAACGAGACTGCTGATTTTGTCGCCGCAAAGTATGTGCCTGATCCACAAATTACAACTATCACAAAACTTGCTTCCGTACTCAACAAACCCATTTTGGTTGAAGGTCCGCCTGGAACAGGAAAAACTGCATTGGCAAAAGCGCTCGCAAAAATGTATGGGGCAACCCTATTCCGAATCCAATGCTATGAGGGCATCACTGCCGAACAAGTCATCGGTGAATTCAACTATACCAAACAACTCTTGGCAATTGAGGCTGCAAAAGGAACAAGCCACGAATTTGACCTCAAATCCGTCTTTACCCCTGAATATTTCATTAAAAGACCGCTGTTGCAGGCTCTAACTCACCCAAACAAAAGTGTCCTTCTGATTGACGAAATTGACCGAGCTGACGAAGAATTCGAGGCATTTCTCCTCGAAGCGTTGGGTGAATACCAAGTCACTGTACCCGAATTGGGAACCATTCGATCAGCAACCCCTCCACTCATCGTCCTTACTTCAAATGCAACTAGAACCCTCAGTCATGCCCTCAGAAGAAGATCATTGTACCTCTTCCTTCAATATCCCTCCATCGAACGAGAAAAAGCAATAATCAAACTTCATGTCCCTGATCTCGACGAAAAACTTTCCGAGCAAATCGTGAAGATTGCATCTAAATTCAGATCTTCGCCAAAAATTTCACAACCGCCCTCTGTTGCAGAAACAATCGATTTTGCAAAAGCGATACTTGCATTCGGAAAAGATATCTTGGAAAAACCAAAAATCGACTCCATGCTCGGAATCCTCCTCAAAAATCAAAATGACATGTTGGAAGCGCAAAGCATCCTTGAACCCTGAAACCAACAGTATAAATTCAAGGAAATGAAATGGCAATTGTGTTGGTTGATGTCCTTCGAAATTATGGCTTCAACATAGGAATTGCAGACACCATTGATATCGCAAAAATCTATGCTGTTGCCGAAAATCTCCATGAACTGAAAATTGGGCTGAAGGCTGTTGTGGCTAAATCTCCGGATGAGGCCAAATTGTTTGACTTCATCTTCGATCAGTACGTCTTGCAAGACAATCCGCTCCAAAAAGTGATTGAACAAAAAACACAGAACTTTGGGGTTATGCCTGATTCACAATTCCACCCTGAATTGGGTTCTAATCCTGCCTGCCCCAATCCGATTGGTGGTGTTGCTGTCGGGGCTGGAACTGGTTTGGCTACAATTTCAGGCCTAATAAATCCCGAAACGCTTCTCTCATTCCATTCTGAATACAAATTTGTCATTAAACGCATGTTTGAAGAGGACATGAAAAGCGCAGCTGATGCGTTGGTTAACCGTTATTTGTTGGCTCTCAATGGTGACTTCGATACCTTCATGAAGAATACTGAGCGTTCTATTGACCGGATCACGGACATTCTCCAAAATTTGTTTCCTTCACAGGCCGACATTTTGGTGGCCCAATTCCGACACGAGGTCAATCAGACGATTTTTCAGCAAAGCCTTAAGGGAAACGGGGCAAATCCATTACGGTTGAGTGCCCTGGAAGAAAGAGAGTTTTTGAACATTCCTGAATCTCAAGAGGTTCGACAAGTTCTTCAACGAATGGCAAAAAGAATTGCCACAATACGCAAACGAAAACGCACAAAAGGGCATCGACGAATAGATCTCCGAAGGACAATTCGTGCAAACATTCAAAATGGCGGTGTTCTTGTCAACCGAAAACTCACCAATTTGCGGAAACAAAAACCAAGGTTGTTGGTGCTAACAGACATTAGCCCATCAACTATTTATGCAACCAAATTTTTTCTGCAACTGATCCTTGAAATTAAGGAAATATTCGAAAGTGTCAGATTCTATGAGTTTATTGGATCATGCATTGATGTTACTGATGCATACAGGGGAAATAAATCCGTTCATCAAGCAATCGATGATGCTTTGGATCTTTGGTCTGAAGTTCAGGAAGGGAAACAAAGTAGCAATTATGAATTGGCGCTGTATCAGTTTTTGAAATTGGCCCGCCCCTATCTGAACTCAAAAACATCAATACTCATTTTGGGGGATTTAAGAGATTGGCTTGGTTCAAGACCGGATGGTTTTCCAAAATCTGTTCAATACATGCATCAAATCAGCAACATTGTTAAATATATGGCTGTGATTAATCCTGAAACGCCTGCATTTTGGGGGACTGGAGATAGTGTTGTCGATTATGTCGACCGCAACAAAATCGATGTTTTTCCTGCAACTAATTTGCGACAGTTGGAAGGAAGTTTTCAAAGTTTAAAGATTTAATAATTGGGGTGTATTGATGAGGATATTGT
>JALUTL010000102.1 GCA_027016475.1 Candidatus Heimdallarchaeota archaeon | reverse complement strand
GCCACAAATGAGAGAAAGGGTTTTGGTAATTTCAAATAAACTTGGGTGAAGGAAAACTTTTCTTTAGCCATCATCTCTCGGTTTTTTAAAATCACTTTGCTTTCCTCAAGGAGATAAAATGCGAAGCCTGCCCCGACGATGCCTAAAAGTGCCGAAACAAAAAAGGGTAATTCAAAGGCAGGGACTAGGGAAAAGAGCAACCCACCGAGCATTGGTCCAACCACAATTCCAATTGAGCTTCCTGCCGTCACAATGCCGATTGCCCGTGCCCGTTCTTTTTCTTCGCTTAACTCTGACACGAGAGCAATTGCAGCAGGATTGATTCCTGCTGAGAATGATCCCTCAAGGAAACGGAAAAACAAAAGGTGTACAAATGTTTGGGAGAAAACAAATCCTATGTTTGATGCAGAATACCCTAGAAGGCTGATGATGATAACTAATCTCCGTCCGTATTTATCCGCCAGTGAGCCAATCAAGGGTGAGAAGAGGGTTGCAGAAAGGGCCCAAACCGCTGTAAGGATTCCCAATTCCCAGACCCCCCCGCCAAAATGCTCAAGGTACTTAGGAAATATTGGAAAGATGATACCGAACCCAGTCATAATTGTCATCGTAACCAACGACAAAAAATAAACCTGCCTGGATTGGGTCATATCATTACCTCTATTTCATTCTTCTTAAGATTGAAGGTTGCGGGTAATTTCCATAACATTCTTTTTGAAGATCCCCATTAAGTCAATGATACCACTATCAATGGTGACGAGCTGACCCGTTCGTAGGGCAAGATCCAATCGGTCAGAATACTTCTGTCTCAACTCATTGAGCAATTTGAGAATGGGGTCATCAAGAGCATCGGCATCCCCTTCTCCCAAAGCTGCGAAAATCAATCCATCATGATCCTTTACATAAAGGAATTCCCCTTCCAGCTCTATTTTGCGAACCTTGTTATGCAAGGCTTCCTCCATAATCGAGAAAATGGCGGTAATTGCTCCTGAAAGCAAAACCTCGTTCATGGAACTGAAGGCTCCCTCAGGATCATTCATGTAGTCCGCGGTGTAATCAAATGTCATCACTGGTGAACCGGATGAGGTAAGGATAAGAATTTGATTTATCGAAAAAGGTTCAATTTGTTGAGCATTGTCTTTTGTGGTTGTAATTACTGTTTGTGACTGAGGTGCTGATCCTGGGGGGAGGGGAAGATCGACTTGAGAATCATCTTCTGGATAATCAGTAGTTGGGGGGATTTCTCCTTTGATTCTTGCTTTCATCTTCTTTGCATGGTCGATCAGCATTTGGGCAATGTTTCTTAATCTTTCCTGATCCTCTCCTATTGCATCTTTTGCTAGCTCCACCGCATAGGTTGCCGCGTCAAGATAGCAGTTTTTCGCTTTCCTCAGTTCTCCAACTTGTTCATATTTTCGACCCTCTCGAAGAACCTCAACGACGAGATCTACATCCATCTATGTGTCCACCTTTTCCATGTTATAATGTTTTTTGTGGTTAAAAATTGTTTTCTAATTATCGAAATTTCAAATAAATTAATTTGATTTCAGGAGGTTTTTTTTTGAGACCCTTCAAACCAAAATTTATTATCTGTACAATCTTTTGAAAACAAAT
>JALUTL010000101.1 GCA_027016475.1 Candidatus Heimdallarchaeota archaeon | reverse complement strand
GCCAAAACACGACCTCATATTTCAAACATAAGCAGATTTTGGGAACGGAAAGGAACCCCGGCCTCAGATCTTTCTCAATTGCCTCATGAAGTAAGAAAAGAACGGGCAAAGAAAGTCACAGACCTAACCGTCCAAATCCAAATCGAGGAAAATCAAAAATGGATTGGTTGGCAAGGAGAGGCACTTCTGACCGAAAAAGGCCCAAAAGGAGGGATAATGGCACGAAACCTCTACTACAAGCCAATTATTGTCGATGCACCAGAAAACCTAATCGGAACATTTCAAACCGTAAAAATAACCTATGCAGAGCCGACCTATTTCTTTGGCGAATTGGTCAGTTCGGAATAATTTGATTCACCAAATAGTCTGCATCAAACTCTTGGAGATCATCATATCCCTGTCCAACACCGAGGTACAGTATAGGTTTGTCAATGGTATGCGCAACAGAAATTGCAGCCCCTCCTTTTACGTCAGAATCGGCTTTTGTCATGATGACAGTATCAATCCCAACCTTCTCATTAAACTCTTTTGCTTGATTAATGACATCGTTACCCGCCAATGAATCACCGACAAAAATTTTCAAATCAGCTTCGGTTTTGCTGACGACCTTTTGGAGCTCTCTGATTAAGTTACTGTTGTTCTGCATCCTTCCAGCTGTATCAATCATGACTACATCAACCCCCTTTGCATATGCATGATCAATGGCATCTATGGCAACAGCTGTTGGGTCTCCACCCTGCTGATGGGAGATGGTTTTAATCCCAAGCTTTTGTCCATGCTTTGTCAATTGGTCAATTGCTCCAGCCCTGTACGTGTCCGAAGCGGCAAAGACTACCGAAAACCCTTCTTTCTGAAGCTTATGGGCCAGCTTTGCCATTGTCGTCGTTTTACCTGTACCATTTATTCCTTCCATAACAATTACATAAGGTTCTCCAATCTCTCTCTTTTTCCGGATTTCTTCAATCAGGTTTATTGAACCATTTGTTGGCGTGATTACTTCCCGGATTGCCTTTCGCAGTGATTTCCTCAGCAACGGACGAACATCCTTGAATCGTTCCTGCTGTGTTCCTGCTGCAATAAGCTCTTCCTTGACCTTCTGGCCAATTTTTGTTGCCACATCGACAGCAACCTCATTGGCTATCATAAGTTCAATGAGCTCCTGTATCGGCTCCTTCAGTGATTTTTCATCAAGCGACTTCAACTTGATTTTATTCAGGAAGGATTTCAGGCTATTCTTCAGCTTTGCAAACATGTACATTTTCTACCCTGCATACATTTGATATGAACTTTCCTTTATATCCGCCAATCTTGCATGTGTAGTGAAAAAGTGTCCCAACCAATGAGGATAGGATGGTCAATGTTTGCTAGCGGATATCATGAAACATGAAATATTTACTTTGAATTGACTCTTTCCAAACCTTATAAATTGCAACGTAGCTATGTACCTTGTGCAGGCCGAAAAGACCCATGGCCTTTTTCACCTGTTCATACTGAAACGCACATGTTAAAATATAGCCTTTCTTGTTCCTTCATTGTTTGCACTTGACCATGATTCTCAACCTGCTGATCGGAGCTGTTGCTCTTGTCCCCTTGGTTGTTGCAATTAGGGGATATTTGCTTACACGAATTCCGGATTTCATCTCCTTTTCATTCATCTATTTTCTTGGCGGGTTGGTTGCGTTCCTGAACTCATTTGAGCCATTTGGAACGTGGTACTGGATTCTTAGGGAAATTGCAATTGTCTGTTTCACGTTTGCGGTTTTCACCTATGCAGCCAGATTAATGGACTTGAAAAATAGAACATATCGTAAAGTAATTCTTGCCTTTGGTGGCACATATGGTATATTACTTATTCTAATGACCTTTTTGTGGAGGGCAATACCCGACCAAAGCTCCTTGAACTTCCTTTGGAACGCTAAACCATACCCTTTGGCTCCCAATAGGAATGCAGGTATTGTTATAGCAGGAACAATTATCCACTCTGCAAGCCATATAGTTCTCCGCACTGTGTTTTCAACATTTGTCTTTACATTTTTTCTTTTTGCCACTTGGACAACAGACCCTTTTCATCCTACAGAGAGAATAGCCAAGGCAGCATTTCTATGGAAAATGACTGCATTCATGCTTTTTCTTTTCAACTTGTTCCTGTATCTGGTTTGGTACTTGTTTCCTGTTTCTCCAGCCTTTGGGTTCATATTTGCCTTCCTTGCCATATTCCTGACTATGATCATTGCAATTAGGTACCCTGAAGGATTTCTTCTTTCGAAAGCACAAATTTATCGTGTAGCGTCGATGTATCCCAAACTGAATCGAATTTCCTCAAAAGAGGCGAAATGGGGGGACTTCATTGATTATATCCATGAAGTATCGCAAATCGTGTCCACCAAAGCAGACAATGGTGTCCTACCCCCTTGAATTGACAGCAATGTTAAGTTCTTAAACACGAAAATTAAGACATCTTAGATGCTTTCAATCAATGATATCGTACCTGAATTCAACTTGATGGGTGCCCACAGGCAATCGGTTCGGCCATATACCCACAACGAACTGAAAGGCAAGTGGACCATCCTTTTTTTCTACCCCGAGGACTTCAGCTTCATCTGCCCCACAGAAGTCACTGGTTTCAACGAAGAAATGGATAAAATCACAACACTTGATGCACAAATCTTGGGGATTTCTGTTGATCCAATTGAGTTGCACACTGAATGGATCAAAGAGCTTGGAATTGAGTATCCGTTGCTTTCTGATCCAAATGGTGTGTTGGTTGACCAATTTGGCGTCCGTGATCCTGCTGATGGCAGGGCCCATCGGGCGACCTTCATTGTTGATCCCACATTGAAAATAGAGTTTGCCATGGTGACGTCAAGAAATGTCGGGCGATCCGTTGCAGAAACACTTCGGGTTCTCGCAGCAATCCGTTCCGGTGAACTCTGTCCTGCAGATTACAGCCCCTTGGAGGTGTAACCCTGTCCACTAAAACTGAATTGGAACCGATCCAGCAAACAAAGGCTCGGATTGAACTAAAAGGCAAATCTCGTGAACTTGTGTTCGGAATGCAGGATGGACTGATTTCAATATTGGGACTTGTGGCAGGTGTATATGGTGCATACCCAGATGACGGAATTGTTGTTGCAACTATTGGCATAACTGGTGCAATTGCAGCAGCCATCTCCATGGCCGTAGGCTCACTATTGTCATCGGAAGCGGAAAGGGATCTTCTTCTTGCAGAAATTAAACAAGCATATGAACTTTTCAAAAAAAATCCGTATCTTGCACAAGAAAGCTTGCTCGAAGAACTAGTCGCAAGTGGTCTTCCAAAACCAGAAGCATATCGAATAATCAAGTTGCTCTCAACAAAAGAGGATGCATTATTCCAAAGCTTCCAGAACAATGTACTGGAACTTCCTGATGTCGAATCAGAAAATCCCTATGTCAATGCCCTAGTCATGTTCTTCGCTTTCATTGTGGGATCCGCATTTCCTGTCCTGCCCTTCGTTGTGCTTTCAGGGTTGTTTGCATTTCAAGTGGCTGTGGGCATTGCATCTACTGCCTTATTCTCTCTTGGTTACCTGAAAGGATACTTTGCCAAAGAATCTCCTTTGAAATCCGGACTGAAATTCTTTTTCATTGCTATATTGGCAGGAGTTCTCAGTGAATGGATCGGGACATTTGTAAGCTCATTTTATACGTGAAAAATCCAAAACAGTTTTTATCGTTCAATCTGTCCGTGTCCAATGAAAGGAATAACATTTGACTTCTATAAAACACTGGGTGAAAGAACAAAACCCACACCATCCTTCGAACAATTATCGGATATCTTGGTCGACAAAGAGTATCCTGTCTATCCACAGGAACTTGAAGCTGCTCGAAATTATGTGTTCTTCCACGATTTTGAACACCATACCTCATGGCAGGAATGGTGGGGACAAATTTTCAGACGCTTGGATTTCGATCCTCCTGACCAAAAAACCCTCACTGAACTTATTCCACCTCCATTGGAGCTGTATCCCGGGATTCCAGAGCTAATGAAGCAACTAGAAGACTATAGACTTTCCATTGTTACAACAGTCCCTCCATTTATGTTCGAACCAGCTATTGCTGACATCAAAGAAAGGCTGGTGGCAGTGACAACAGGTTATTCTGCCCGATGTGCAAAAGGCAACCCCCGAATGTATTTGCTTGATTTGGAGCTGAAAAAGCTCAAGGCAACTGAAAGCCTGTTTGTAGGCAATGACCCTCTGTACGATATCAAATACCCAAAGAAACTGGGAATGGCAACTATACACATAACCATTCCTGAAAATTCGTCTGAATTTGCTGATTGGTAGTTGGTTGACATTCTTGATCTTCCAAAGATTCTACAATTTTCATTTCAATCGGATTGACTATATTGTCTCTGTTCTAATCGTTAGAACACTCTGTTCAACTCTGTAGCTTAATTAATACCCGTTCCCAAAGTTAAATTATGAAATCAACGGTCACTCTGATGCTCCCCTCAAAAGGCTCGATTCTTGGAATCACCGCAATTAATCTTGCAATCCTTGGATTGGTTCTTGGTGGAGTTCCAGTTTATGAATACCACTCAATTGTTGAGGATACTGCCATTGGAATTGTTCCCTACTATCAGAACGTATTGCAGGAAGGAAATTCTCACTTTATCATGTCTCTTGAGCATGAATCACTTGGGTTTGAAACGGATCTCTTCCGCTATTATCTGTTGAAAATCAACCACAATTCTATTGATTCCTTCCCCATTCTGTTCATTGCAATTAATGAAACCATAAGAGGTGGTTTTACAATCATTACTCCGAAACTTGTAATGGGCTCAGGAAATCTTGCTGTATTTCTTATTGATGAGATCATCCATCAATCATACTACCAAGAAATCGAGAATCCGGTTGGGAATCAAACTTCTACAAGAAATTCTAGAAACAGCTATTTATTAATTGTTGATTGGGCCAACTTAAAACAATGGCTAGTCGAGGTAGATACACCATTGGATTTTGCTTTGGAAGATGTAATACCATACGGCGATGATAAAAGCCTTCTCCATTTCCAAAACAAACAAATGAGGTATGATTTTGTTGAGTATCAAAACAATGTTTCTTACCCAGATGCATATGCAATTTCAGGCACTTTCTTTGCTTCGATAAAATCTCAAATTGCCAATTTAGCTCCGATGAATAATGCAACGATAATGGTGACTGGGTCTGAATCAATCAGTGAAACAATGGAATTGCCAAAATTCAACCTCTCAAATATCCTGTGGGAGGAACAAGGCAAACCAGATTCAAATGATTTCCAAATCCGCTATGGGCTAAACTATATCCGTGAATTGGGATACACCAAGATATTTGTTGATTCGCAAGGCCGAATTCACATATTTGGAAGAGGAAAGGTATTTTCAAATGCAGAAGGAAACTCCATCGGTTTAAACAGGGTAGACTACAAAGGAATTGATCCAACTACTAACTCCAGTGTCCTTTGGGATCTTTTTGCCGTAGATGAACCCCCAATTGTTAAATTCCTTCAATTGAACCAATCCACTTTCGCTTTCACCTTTGTCGGGCCTGATCATCATAACCTCTTTCAAAAGCATGAACTTTGGAATTTGTCTCCTACTTACAATTCCTCAGAAAGATACGACTGGAATTTGATCGAATATGTTAATGTCGGTTTGTTTCAACCTTTTTCTCCCACTCTACAAAACTTTATGCAATTTAATGAAACGATTAGTCAAACTCCTCTTCATACAATTAAATATCCAAGACCAAACTTAATGATCAACATTCCTGAAACTCAGGAAATCCCCGGTTACGCCCGCTACAGCCTGTTTGCATCCCAAAGCAACCTGTTCATCGCCATTTCCATGTTTCAGACAGAAACAGGCATTTCTCCCTATCTGAAAGCAAACGATGGGATTGGCTATCAACCAGGTTCTTCCTTGATTCTGCTTAAGGTTGACACTTTCTTTGGCCTGAATTATACTGGCTTTTCAGTTGTTTTAGGGCCAGACAAACCATTCAAGGATGTCTATGACAGTGTTGACGATTTTCCGAACTCTCAACAGTTCCGGGGATGGTCCATTGAGAGCATATTTGGTGTCCTTGATTTACAAAATTCCTTCAAAATATTGGTTTTTGGATCTTACAGCGAGCTATTATATCGACCATCCAACAATATCATGCTACTGAACATCCCTTATGTTCTGGATATGGGAGGTGGCCAAAATGAATGATAATACGCTCCAAACCCAACCCATTCCATCCTCTGAAATTCGTGGAAAAACGTTGGATGTCTATTATTATTTGGCATCCATCATGAAACCGGTTGGTGTAAGAGAAGTTCAGAGACATTTCGGCTACTCGTCCCCATCCGTTGCTGCCTATCACCTAAATCGATTGCTTGAAGCATCCCTCGTCAAAAAGACTCCTGCCGGCGAATATTTTATCGAAGGAAGGCCAGAGCGAATAGGTGTCCTGAAGGATCATATCATGATAGCCGGAAAATTGATCCCACGAATTATCCTTTATGGGTATCATGCCCTACTTTCAATTTTTATCGGATTGTTGTTTTTTGCGCTGGATTTAGAAACAATTTATTGGTTCTCTTATTTGATGGTCTCTTCAATTGCTTTTCTTTCAATTCTTATTCGAGATGCATTCATAATTTCCAAAGCAATTTCTGAAACCAACACCGAATAGGTCATTACGGCTCTTCAGGAATTGGTGGGTTGTTTGACCCTTTAAGGAACCTGCCAATTTCATCCTTTATTTCTTTGTATTCAATTCGAAACAAAGGTGCCAAGATCAAGATTATTGCAATTTGGACTAAACCCAGAAGAGAGGGAGTTATTATGTATGACATTTGTCAATCATCTATATCACAAAACGCGCGCTCTTTTTTTAAACATTTCTTCTTTTGGATGAGAATATCCTCAACATATTGGTGATGATTTAAACATCATGATGTAAAACGAATATAATCAAAATCCTTTTGATCTGTCAATTGCTAATGACTAAACTGATGCAATTCCAACTAAAACTCTATTACCTCCCTATTCTTCATATTTCTCCTTCGATTGATTCCCTTCCACAAAATTGGAATGGCTAAAACTATTGTACTGCCCATAAGCAGTAATATTCCTTTTACTGTATCTGCCATCTGTGCTTGGACTGGATAATTCCCTATAAACTCAATTGAACCAATGAAGCAACTGTCAATAACTGTCCCATTCAACCTGTTGTTTTTGCAAACCAAGTATGGGTTTTGTTCTGAGATGGAAACTAGCAGGGCGCTACCGGTAATGTTATTTCCATCAATTGTCAGTTTTGCTGTTGATGATCCAAATATAATCTTAATGCCGCTTCCGGATGTGATAATCACGTTGTTTGAAATTGACACTGACGAATCATTAAACAGAACCAAACCAATTGCTTCAGTTCCTTGAGAAAAGTCAAAATAATTTTGATGTAAAACAAATGACGAATAGGCTCTAACCTGAAGAGAAGCATGACCTTCAATTTGAAACGTGTTCTTTATAAGACTTCCATCTGCACTAATTTCAAAACTGCTGTCCATTGCTTTACCATTAACCACATTGCCCTCCACAGCCACTACTGTTCTATTATGGGTAGAAACGATGTTAAGAATGGCTGCATTACTGGTTTGAAAATCCATAATTTTATTTTTTGATATTTCGATGTCACATTGGGTATTAACAAGGACACTGATGCCTTCAAAGCTACTCAAAAAAACTGAGGTTATTGAGTTGTTGGAAACAACCACGCCGCACCTGGAATTTGAAGATTGCATTGAAGAACCTATAAAAAACGCACCGTTCCGTCCAGTCATGTTTGCCAAAACATTGTCTTTCAGTTCAACATAATTATTGGCCAAAATTTGAAATGTTCCCCAGAAGCTTGCTGAAATATTCTTGAAGATGTTGGCATTTGCAATTGCAGTTTCAGCCACTGAAATTATAAAGCCCCAATATCCAACAAACGTTTCTTGTATATCAATGTTTTCCACAGTATTTGCTACGGCTTCCACATGGTTTATCATATGGGCAAAGAAAAGATTGCCAGACCCTATTGAAGTCAGACCAATTATACTATTGTTGTTCCAAAAACTTTCATTTCCAACGGTAGCGCTAACAATCGTGAATTTTTGGGATTCAATCACATTGATGTCTTCTATTGCATTATTTCCGATTAATGATGAGCTGACATTCTGGAAAGAAAAGAGGTTCATGCTTCTCCAAATAGTCATCTTTGAAAATTGATTCGATACAATTCGCACTTCGCTGACATCTTCAAAACGGAAAAACTGATCAATACTGTCCGTAATAGATATAGTCACCCCATTTACAGCGAATGAACTTATCTCCACCTCTTTTGCATCGGCAACACGGATCATGAAACCATCAGACGGAAAAACAGTTCCTGAAATTTCAAAATTGGTCAAATTAATTGACACTATGTCTTCGAATAGGATGTGGTACTTGATTGTCAATCCATCCAGTGATACTACAGACGCGTTGAATACTTTCAATGGTTGATTCAAATATTGTTCTATATCACTGTTCTCTATAACCCCTCCATTTCCATCAATTTCAAAATAATGATCCTCTCCACTTACTTCAGATAATGGAATGAAAAAGCCCATTAGTAAGATCAGAAGAATAGCTGTCCTCATAATTTTCCACACACTAAACCCATTATAAGTTTTTCCCTACGTCTAGACCAAACAAAACATTCTTGACTTCTAGGAAAGTTTCAGGAATATGACAAACTTTTGCGTCATATGCGATTTCGACGGAACAATCACCCTCAAGGACGTATCAGAGGCAATACTCACAAAAAATGCCATTGGAGATTGGAAAGCCGTTGAAATACTGGCGGATCAAGGAGAAACTTCTATGGAAGAATGCATCAGCAAGCAGTATGGTATGCTGAAAGGACCAATTGATCTCTGGTTTCAAATCGCAGATGCAATACCACCTCGACCTGGATTCAACCGCTTCCTCCAATGGATTGAATTAGAAAAAATTCCCTTCACTTGTATCAGTGCAGGACTCCTCCCTGTCATCGAATACTACAAAAAAAAGTACAGGTGGAACTTCCCTGTCATCGCACCTAAAATAAAAATCAACTCAAATGGTGTCACAGCAACCCCCGTACCCATCCCAAAAGGTTACAATGACTTCAAGGAATATCATGTCAAACTACTGAAAAAAACAGGAAAAAAGGTCGTCTACATTGGGGATGGAGGGTCAGACATAAACGGAATTGTCCATGCCGACTTACGATTCGCTATCCAAAACTCACCTCTGCAAACATTTCTCAACAAAAACAAAGTCGAATATACAGCATTCTCCAACTTTGACCAAATTGTAAAAGAACTAAAATCCATAGAACCAAACCAATAGACCTGTCCATTTCCGCCCACCAACCTCTACAAAAACATAAACATCAAACCAAACAGCCCCCAAACAAACGTAACCCGTGTGCAAATCGAACCCAACTCCGCCCAACAACACTTGCAAACAAAACTCCAAAAAGAAGGAAAAGTACAACAATAAATAATATCGTGGCAAAATATAGCACTCAAACGTATTTATCCAGTCACCTCCAACACAAACACGCGTACTAACCAACAAATAAAAAAACCACTCCATCTAAACACAATATGAAAAGCCTCAGTAGCTCAGCCCGGTAGAGCGGCTGACTTGTAATCAGCAGGTCGCGGGTTCGAGTTTTATACCATTGCGATGGTCAAACGGATGTCCCGCCTGAGGCTTTTTTTTCTTCTCATCAATAATCTATATATCTTGTAATGCCTGCATTTTCTTGATTAACATTTCGTGAATGTCATCGATTTCTCCCAAAGCATACCATGTTTCCTCCTCATTGGTGGTTTCTGCTCTCTGTTGTGCTTTGGATGTGCTCTCTGTAGCTTTCAATGGTAGTATTGCCCCAATGCGGCATTGGCTGGAACGTCTCCTCCTCGATGATTCCGCTGTGTGTCAGATAAAAAACCGTTCTGAGGTTTCTTGCCTTGAGGATTGTTTCGAAATCATCTGGTGGCAAAGGCTCCAATTCAGTGAAGATGCCTTGGAAGAATGAAACTGCCTGATCTTTGTTGAGATATCTGACAATTCCCAACAGATCAGTGATGGGAATGTCAACCCTCATCGAATCCCAATCAATCATTGCCATTATCTTTCCAGTTTCATCAAGTGTGTAATGGAGAGGATGGAGGTCTCCGTGGATGATGGAAGTCTTGTATTCCTTCATTTCTTCAAGAAGTTCCGTTGCAGCTTCCTTGAATGACACAAGGGTTGTCCTGCTCATGTTCAGGTTTTGCCCATTGTGATTGATGACCATTCTGAGAAACTGTGGCAAAGGCTGAAAAAAGAGCTCCGTCGAATCCTGCAATGGGGTGTCAATGGTTGAGGTGAAGGTGTACAGCTTTCCGAGTTCCTTGCCAAACGTTTCAAGCTGCTCGTTGTTCAATGATCTGATGTCACCAAGTGGTTTCCAATTTTCTATCAAGGGGAAAATTGTTGCCCACCCCAAGGGTGTGTGAAACAGGTCTCCCAATGGAGCGACAACGTAGTCAAAGTGTTGGGAAAGAAACTTGATGATACGATGCATTTCAATTAATTGATCATGGTTTATGGAGTAATGGCCGAAGGGATCATCTCGATAGATCTTGAGTATTCGGGGTTGCCCTTCGATCCACACCTTGTAGACGCAGTTCCTTGTCAGTTCAAGAGATGTCAGTTCCACCCTTTGAACGTCAATTCCGATCCTTGACAATTCTTTTCGAACTTTGTAGGCAGGCCACATATGAGTCTTCTTCTTCATTTGTTTTCTAAGCCTTTGGCCATAAACGGGGGCATTTGACTGAATTTAACATTCATTTTACATGTTTGCCCAAATAGGCAGATAATTCTTCAACTGTTCAACTTTTTCATGGTCTGTACTTCCGAAACCAAGAAAGACCTTTAATGGTTGCAAATGGTTGTCTGGCATCACATGGAGCTTTCCCTTTGTGATGTCAAACTTGATCGATACTGACTTTTAAGCATTCTGGCAAGCATTTTATCTGATTTGGAGATGGCGTGACCCATCTGCTCCATTTCCTCATTCAGCCTCGGCAACTCAACTTCCAACTTCGAAGTCTCCAGCTCTTTCAGATGTTCAATCGGATAGTCAAAAATGATCTTGCCCTTTTCTAGGGGACTTCTTGACTCCACCCTTATTTTATCTGAACTGATCTTTGTCAATTCAGTAATTTTGTCACCATCTTTTGGCATTTCAACTTTTCTATCTACAATGAGAAGTATCACCAGCATGACTAGTCAAACAAAAAGCAAAATCACTGCAATGACCGCTCCAAATACCATTGTCGTTTCAATTTCTTCCACAGATAAATGGCCGCGTAAGAGAATGGCAAACAGTGCAAAAAGTACAGAATTGTAAATAAAAGCTCCTACAAGCACCTTAAACCAATATCTGATCAAAGAGCCTATCACTACAATTTCAGTCCAAATCTTCTTGGGTGTAATGACGAGAATATGATCACCTTCCCAATCAACACGCTGTCTATTCATTTCCATAGAAATTGAAGTACGACAGTCTTTCTTTTTGGACTGAATCTCTGTTTTGCTTAAAAATCCAATAAGAACTACACATGATAAAATTACAGAAATGAATAATACCAGTCATATGCTCTGTTCCCCATAACGAAAGCAAATATTCTCCAAGCAACATTGCTCCTGGCAGACCTATCAAAATACTTCGGTAGATGTGCAATTCTTTCCGTGTAAACCATGCATTTAAATTCATGTTTATGGTTTATAGTATTAAATTATATTGAAAAACATGCTTTTCTTCTTCCCAAATTTTTATTAAATCATTATTTTAATGCTGAATCATATTGAAAAATTCAAACCACTTCATCTCTGCCTCGTACAGATATGGTTTCGGAAGACTTAACATCCGATTGGGAAGTTTCGGATTCATTTTTGGAATTTTTCTTCTTTCTTTGGGAGAAGGAAACTTCGCGATAGTGTTTTCGATAATATCAGGGTTTCTATATATGGGAGGAATCGTTCTCATCAGTTCTGTCCAGCCCACTTCCGATTGATTTTCCCTTTGTATGTTTCGCACAGATTCGCTTACAAAAACATAGCAAAATCGCATTGGTTGAAACTATTCTTTTTATATAAAAAATCCTGTTTCCTGTCAGCACATCTGGAGTGATACCATGACGAATACGAAGTGGGCATACTTTCCCGCGGAGGGCAAGGTGGCGTAACCCTTGGAAAGGTACTGACATATGCAGCCACATATGACGGAAAATACACCAATGCCATTCCCAAATATGGTGCTGAACGGCGGGGTGCACCTGTCTTTTCTTCAGTGAGGATATTTGACAGGCCTGTAAAACGGCATGCACAGATACTCCAACCATTGGAAATACTTTCCTTGGACTATACATTGGTGCCAAGATTCTACCCAAATGATCATTTCCAAGGACAGGGGTCAATTACTCTCAATGCAGCAGACATACCTGACGAGTATTTCAATTATACGCCTGCAAAGCTTGGGTATGTCAACATCCAAGAAATAGCAAAACGGCATGGTTTGGTCAAAAGCGGATCCACGTTGATCGGAATTCCAGCGTTGGGTGCACTTGCGAAAACAACAGGTATGGTTTCTCTCAAGTCACTTCATAAGGCGATTGACAAGCTGTTCCCTGATTCACAATATTTGCAGGCCAACCATGATGCAGTTGAGGAATGCTACAATGAAACTCAGATAGTCACCCTTGACCAAATGAAACAAATGGATTGTCCAATGAGTGAACGGAGAATACATCCCATTGTCCGCCCAATGGCTGGAGTGGCAGGAAGAACCAGTGAGTGGAGAACTCAACGGCCTGAACTGAAGGTAGAGGCTTGCACAAAATGCATGAAGTGTGTGGTTCACTGTCCAGACGACTGCATATCCCTTGACATAGATGGATTGCCTGTCATAGACCAATACTACTGCAAAGGTTGTATGATATGCGAAGCAGTCTGTCCTGTTCATGGGATCATAGCAATTGAAACGCTTCCCGGAGATGACAAAGATGCTTGACATTACTTCTGTGGACATTTGGACTAGCAATTAGGCAATAGCGGAAGCAGCCATCCTTTGCCGTCCTGAAGTGATTGCAGCATATCCCATTACTCCCTCAACCCCAATTATCGAGGCTATGAGCTCTGCAATTGAAGAAGGAAGACTTCGGGCTGAATTTATTCCTGTCAAAAGTGAACATTCTGCAATGGCAGGAACAATAGGTGGTGCCGCTGCTGGTGCACGGGTCTTCACCTCAACTTCATCCCAAGGACTGCTGTACATGATGGAAATGATCTATTGGGCAGGTTATGGAAGGTTGCCGATGGTCATCGCCTTGGTCAACAGGGCACTGGCCCCTGGCTGGTCAATATGGGTTGACCACCAAGATGCCTACTCGATGCGTGATGCCGGGTGGATTCAGCTTTTTGCAAAGAACAACCAAGAAGCACATGATTTGACCATTCAGGTATTCAAAATTTCCGAAAACCATGATGTCTATATGCCTGCCGCAGTTAACATCGACGGATTTGTTCTTAGCCATGTTGCAGGACAGGTGGTGTCCGCTACCCAAAAAATGGTTGATGATTTCCTGCCACCTTTGGATCCTCTTTTCAAAATGGATCCGACTGATCCCGTATCTTTCGGAGCACTTACCCTTCCTGAAGACTACAAACTACTGAGACAGGATCTGCTTGATTCCATGCAACGCGCAAAGAAGATTATCACTGATGTATCACAAGAATGGGCCGAAATCACAGGAAGGGAATGGGGAGCTCTTATCGAAACCTATGGTTCACTCAATCCAGACATCGGAATAGTTGCCATGGGAACAATTGCCGAGGAAGCTGAAGTGGCAGTTGACCTGCTTGATGCACAGGGCATCAATGCTGGAACGATCAGAATCCGATCATTCCGTCCTTTCCCGATTGAGGAGGTCGCGAAAATTGCAAAGAATTACGGTGCTCTTATGGTCATTGACCGAGGATTCAGCTTCGGAAGCCAGCCTCCGTTGGCAATGGAAATTCGAAATGCACTGTACATGAACAACATCCACATTCCCGTCTTTTCAAAACCAATGGGCTATGGAGGTGCGGACGTAACGTACCGCGAGATAGCATCTGTTGCCGAAACCATTCTTAAGGAGGAAAAAACATGGTAAAAACAAAAGAACTTGTTCAACTGGAAATGGATGCAAAAGCCATTGAAAAAGGCAATCTTGCATATCCTGGATGTCAGCTCAACCTTACCTTCAAGCACTCACTTTCCGCTCTCAAAAACAACGCTGTCGTCGTCGTACCTGCCTGCTGCACCTCTGTCATTCAAGGTGCTGGACAGGGATATGGAATGCATGTACCAATATTCAATACTGCTTTTGCATCTGCTCCAGCCGTTGCATCAGGCATCGCACGCAAGCTCAAACTGGATGGAACCGACACCCAAGTTGTCGTCTGAGCAGGGGATGGAGGAACCGCAGACATCGGATTCGCATCTCTCTCTGGAGCAGCAGAAAGAAACGAAAATATCCTCTACATTATGTACGACAACCAAGGGTACCAAAACACCGGAAACCAAAAAAGCGGTGCCACACCAAAAGGAGCAAAAACAACTACAACTCCACACGGAAAAACAAATAGAAGAAAGGACATCGCTAGACTAATGATCGCACAGGAAGTGCCCTATGTAGCAACAGCAAACGTTACATTCCCTAAAGACCTCTTCGACAAGATCACTAAGGCTGCAACAGAATTCAAAGGACAGTTCCGGTTCATACAGATATTCTCTCCATGCCCCCCGGGATGAAACGCAGATACCAGAAACACTGTCCAAATTGGAAGACTCGCCAACTCAACAGGAT
Organism: Candidatus Heimdallarchaeota archaeon; assembly: GCA_027016475.1. GTDB lineage: Archaea > Asgardarchaeota > Heimdallarchaeia > Heimdallarchaeales > Kariarchaeaceae > WAKA01. The sequence continues at coordinate 366 of JALUTL010000101.1, read as the reverse complement.
TCTGGCCGCTATATGAAGCCATCCATGGAAAAATATCACTCCGCCCAAAAAGTGAACGATACGCAAACCCAGAAAAAAGAACTCCTGTCGAGGAATTTCTTAAACTTCAAGGACGATTCTCAAAAGACCAGGCAGACGCAATAAATGAAGAAATTGAAAACACTTGGAAATGGATAGCAAAACTTCAACAATGACAGTCACTGGTTTTTCACTGGTTTTAAGGCTTAGGAATACTTCCCTTTGCAACCAATTGAAACTTTTCTAAGCTCAGTTGAAATTAGCCGCAAATTTTAACAAATGGATCATAATTTGGAAGGAACCAACAGGTTGATCCACCAGACCCTCCAGGATATTGACCCAAATGCA
>JALUTL010000100.1:12041-15365 GCA_027016475.1 Candidatus Heimdallarchaeota archaeon | reverse complement strand
GTATATATGATGAGGTGGTAACGACCAGCTTGAACTTAGAGGAAATCCTTTATGGCTATTTTAAACGTAAAGGAAGTCTATACTTGCCAATTTCGCATCCCATTTTGTAATTGAAGATTTTGCCATTTACAAAGGAAGATGCAGTGCTTACAAGCAGAATTGAATATGAAATGGAACGGAAGGGAAATAAAAAGCCTAGGAGAGATTTTGATCGCTGCAGTGGCCATCAACAATGATGCACAACTGTTTTCGTTCAACAAACGGCATTATGAGGGAATCCCACAACTGCAGTTGTTTATTTGTGAATAAACGTCACTTAGCTAGCACACAAAATTAATTTCATAATTGATGCATTGATTAATGGAAGTTGCAATGCACAGGCCATGTCCTTTTGAGATGGGTCTCAGCACAATGTTGATGTTTCTGAGAACCAACAGTTTAAGTTTTGTGCGGGCCCAATTGGATCATGGTATCGTCTGTTGAGGCGGAAAGGCGTGCAGCAAGCAACAAAATTCTGCTGGAAAGGGTGGAGAAAGTCCCTGCCGATGCAATGAAGAAGTTTACGGAAGCGTTGACGGGCTTGAAGAGCTGTGATGTGGAGCGAGGCACGGAACTGTATTGGTTGAATGAGGGCAGGGCAAAGCTGGACACAATGCAGGAATTGCACAATTTGATTATGGATCTGTCGGTTCTGGCTGGTTCAGTTGATCAGGCAATTGGGGCATTCCGTTTGCGTCAGAGATCAGTCTGTGGCAAACCCAATTTGAGTATTGGAAGGTTCAAGGATGTTGATCGTTTGATACGGATGGTTGAACAGTACATAAGCAAATAATCTTTACTTAATTTTATTTATTCATTCTTACAATAATATTTATTAAGTATATAATATTTAGTGAAATCACTAACGGAGGAATTGCAATGGAAAACATTCAGGGATATTCCTATGGTATGGTGCCTTGGCACCGATTTCGATTGATGACTTGGAGAAAATGAAGAAGGCTGTTCTTTTTGACGACAACGATGTCAAGGCCCTCAAGCGGGCAGGAGAAATCTTGGAAGGGCAGATTGAGGAAATTTTGGATCTTTGGCATGGATTTGTTGGTTCCCATCCTCATTTGGTGCATTATTTTGCTGACAAGAAGTCTGGACAGTCCGATTCAGAATATTTGGCAAGGGTGCGCAAGCGTTTCGGGCAATGGATCAAGGACACATGTACAAGGCCGTATGATCAGGATTGGATCAATTATCAATATGAGATTGGTTTGAGGCATCATCGGAGCAAAAAGAACAAGGTGGACAGTGTTGATTCGGTTGACATCGTTCCCCTCAGGTACATGATTTGCTTCATTTATCCGATAACTGCAACCATACGGCAGTTTTTGGAAAAGGGGGCCGAAAGTTCTGAAGAGGTAGACCAAATGTTCCATGGATGGTTTAAGTCAGTCACGTTGCAGGTAGCACTTTGGAGTTATCCATACGCCACTCAAGGTGATTGGTAGGACTATTCAGTCCATTGTTCTCCCCATTTTTTGAGTGAATCAATGGCTTCTTTCAATGCTTTGCCTTTTTCAGTCAACTGGTATGTCACAGTGACAGGAATAGTTTCGGCATTTACCTCTCTAGTGACGATTCCCTCTTTTTCGAGCCTTTTCAGAGATTGTGTCAGGGAAGCGGCATGAATTGTCTTTCCAAAGGATGTGGAAAGTTCTTCCTTGATTTCATTGAACCGGAGAGGTTTGTCAAGGAGCTTGTAGCAGATAACCAAATCCCATCTTCCTGAGAGTGTCTGCATTGCTCTAGTAAAGGCACATGGGATTTCATGGTCTTGCTTCAACTCAGGCATTGAAACATCTATGATTTTGAAGCATTTAATGGTTGAGATACTCCTAATCACAAGTCCATCGAGTATACCAATAATTTTCGCCGAAAGTCATTCAGTTCCTTGATTTGACAATGGTCAGGATGTCCTCATCTTCCAGTACGTGGTTGAGCATGACGCGTTGACCTTCATGCTTTGCGCTTTTGCCCCAGACGCGTGCAAACTTGAATTCTTTTTTCATGTCGCGGTGCAGCCTGTCACAGACATCCTCAACGGTGGAGCCGCGTTTCATGATCAATGGTTCTTCAAAATCAGTTTCGCCGCCATATGGTTTCAGGTAAATTCGGATCAGGTCAAGCTTTTCAAACAGGAGTTCTTTGAGTTCATCCATGTTGTAGTTGGTCTCTGCGGAAATGAAGATGTCAATTTTCATTTTCTTTTTCAGTTCCTTGATCCTTTCAGGAGTTGCCAGGTCGACTTTGTTGACGGCCACTACAGATGGGATATAAACTCGGTTTCCTTCCAGAATATCGATCAACTGGTCTGCATCGATGTCAGTTCGGATTGTGACATTGGCGTTGATGATTCTGTACTCGTTCATGATTGCCTTGATGGTTGCCTCATCAATTTTTGTGAGCTTGTGGATTGAGGCGATTGCGATGCCGCCACTGTTCGTCTTTTCTATATAGACATCCGGCTTTTTCTGATCCAACCTGATGCCGAAGTGGTACAGTTCCTCCAAAATTAGTTTCATTTGTATTTCCGCTTCAAACACATCAAGGACAATGAGGATCAGGTCGGCGGAACGGGCAACCCCAAGCACTTGTTTGCCTCTTCCTTTTCCCTTTGAAGCTCCAGAAATGATACCCGGAAGGTCGATAATCTGAACCTTTGTTCCTTTGTATTCCATGATGCCAGGAATCGCCTCAAGTGTGGTGAAGGCATAGTGTCCGGTTTTTGATTCCTTGTTGGTCAGCCTTCCGAGAAGCGTTGACTTTCCCACAGAAGGCAGACCAATGAGAGCGACAGAAGAATCCCCGCTTTTTTTGACATCATAGCCGGCACCACCCTTTCCGCTTTTGGCCATGATCTGTTCCTGTTCTTCCCGCTTCAGCTTGGCGATTTTTGCCTTGAGTCGTCCAATGTGGCTTTCTGTGGCCTTGTTGACTTTGGTGCGGCGCAGTTCCTCCTCAATTTCGCGGATTTTCTCTTGGGTGGTACTCACAGATTAACTATGGAAGCCTCTGTAAAAAAATATTTCATTGGTTTCTGTCTTGTATAAGGTTGCCCCAATTCAGGTGAAAGTGTCAGAATCAATGCAAAAGGTTAGAAACAATCATCGATAAATTTTGAAAACTAAACCAGACGTAATTTTTCTTGTCAATATCAAGAATTGCTTTTATTCTCAAAAAATTTTTGCTGCAAAGCAATAGAACCCAAGTAGCACAAAAACCTTGTTTAGTTTATTAATTTCAAAACCAATATAGGATACATATTCATTATCA
>JALUTL010000100.1:4491-12031 GCA_027016475.1 Candidatus Heimdallarchaeota archaeon | reverse complement strand
TGCCAACGTGTTCTTCTTTTTTAACAAGAAAGTCAAAACGGGTAATGCAAACAGAAAACTGAGAGATAAGGAAATTGAAGAACGTGAAGAAGAAGATACGATTATGATTTTTTCACCTGCATCTATTGCGAGATATCCATACAAAATCGGTGTAAAGGTGACGTTCAATTTTTTGCTTGCGTAAAGGGCAACCAATGTTTGGTTGCGGTCTTGGTCAGCATGCGGCTTAATATTTAATGTGGAGTTGGAATATATTGTGGTTGGACCAAAATTTGTAAAGCCAAAGAGTGTAAAGTTAAAATTGCCTTGCTCCTGAACTGTTTCGTTGATCAAGGTTGAAGGAAAAGTGACCATATACATCTTTGCACTATCATTTTTCCGCTCATACACCTGTAATGGTGTTTTGTAAAAGTTGAAATTATCGTAGGCCCTATCACCATCAGTTTCTTCAATGAATCATATTTTTCAAAGACGGGCATGTTTGGAACTGTTTCATCTTCATCCTCAAACATGACTGCCGTTAAATTTCCATTCCCAGTAATATTGAGGATCGAAATGCCAACGCGTCCGCGGCAAATCCACGCTTGAATGTCTCGGAGGGATCAAATGACCCTATCAAATGGACAGGTTTCGTTGATTCGTCCATTGTCATCCATTCAAAGGGCTTTTCTCTCGATGATGCAAAGCTTCTGGCCAACATCGTTTTCCCTGTTCCGGGAGGTCCAATCAGAATAATTGACAGGCCTCCGCATCCTCCAATAGCTCGAAGGCTTCCTTGTATTGACCCTTTAGCACAAGTTTTGCTTCAGGTGCCTCATCCTGCATTCTTGATTTCAGAAGGAGGGTGCTGAAATTGTCAATCTGAGATAATTTCTTTAGTTGTTGCATTAGTTTTGTATATCTATTCTTGAATTCATCTTGGTTTAATGCGCCATCCAAAGATGTTACCCATTTACTTCGGATGTCATCCATGTTGTGAGTGATGAATTCAAGCAACTTCTTTTCGTTTCCCCTGCACCTCTCAACAACCTGTTCTGGGGTGCTGTTGAGGAGGTCAACGGAGATTTCCAATAAAGACCTCGTCATCAGTTTGTATCATAAAGAAAAAATATAAACTCAGAGGCACTCTAATTTCAAACTGAAAAACAGAGCAAAACACCATCGTTTTGGAAATCAGCCACTGATCTTTATTTGTGGAAACATGAGCATCATAGGCTTTCCGTTGACACCATATACATAGCTTTCAAAATTCTCAAGCAATGCAATAGCATCATTGAATGGTGCAATTTCGGTTCCTTTGGCCTCTATAATTTCGAATGTGGGGCTGGTTCCCACATTATCCGCAATTTTTTCCAAAACATCATGGAAAGGCATTGCTTCATTCAAAAGTTGATGTTCCTTTGCCTGTGGGGCAGTCCATACTTTTCCTTTCGCAACTTTGTCTATCTCTTCCACGGGCAAATTTCGATTAGTATGAACATGGTTTAGAAATATCTCATAAATGGTTGATATCTGTTCAAAAACAATATTGTATTCCTCTTCAGTCCATGGTCTATTGGGCGAGGCAATATCAGCATGTTTTCCTCGTTTGAAGCTGTAAGGCTTGATTTTTTGTTTCTCTAGAAATTCTTTCCGAACAAACTTGCCATTTAAGACACCAATTGATGCTGTGATTGTAGTGTGATGAGCATAGATTTCTTTTGAAGCCATGGAAATGTAGTACCCCCCAGACCCAGCAACATTGTGGAAAAAAGCGTAGAGAGGCAACTCTTTGGAAAGCTCCTTCAATTCATTGAGAATGGCTTCCGATGCTGTAGCGCTGCCTCCAGGCGAATCAACAAACATGAGGCAGGCATCATATTTCTTCCTATGTTTTCTTATCCTTCGAATGGCTTGAACAAATGGAACATCAGCTATTTCTTTTCTATTGGGTTGAGGAATGGGAATCGGAGATCCACCCTTCCCATCAGATATGCCACCTAATGCAGGAAGAAGTGCAATTCTGCCTCTTTTTCGTTTGGGTATCGGAAGGATCCCTTTCACTTGGGCATATGAGGTAATCTTGTCCCCAACAATTTGCGGCAATTCGGCAGGAGAAATGATTCCATCGATCCAGCCGTTCTCCAAAGCTTTTTTTGCAGACATTGGGCAACTGTCAACAAGAGCTTGAACCTCTTCTATGGATTTTTCTCTTCCTTCTGCAATTGCAGAGGTGATTGTTCCATAAAGTGAATCAAGAAGCCAGTTGATCATTTCCTCCTGTTCAGGTGGCATTTCATCGTATGACAGAAAGTTTCCTGCTGACTTATATGGGCTGATTTGAACCACTTGGAACTGGAGTCCATAGTTTTCAAGAAATTGTTTGTAGAACTGGACTGATGATTGCAGGCCAATTACTCCGAAGATTCCCCCTTGTATCAAATATACTTTATCGGCAACAGATGCCAAAAAGTAATTGAGAGTTGAGAGTTGGTGGGTATATACAATGACTTCCCTACCTTTTGCCATCCATAGGGAAAGAATGTCTCTAAGAAATTCGTAATCGGCCGTGCCGCTCAATGAGAAGTCACTCAAATGGACGATTAATCCCTTGACTTTGCGTTGATCCAAAAAATACAGTGTGTCCCGATAAAAATCGAGTAAAGTCAATTCAGGTTGTGGCATCACTTTTCGTTGAATAAATGGTTTCTGGGGGTTGTAAAGGGGGATGTCACCAACCAATGTCACATGAACATATCCAATGTCCTTTGAGAATATGCGTCGTTTTAAGTTCCGAGTTCTTCTGAACCATACCATGGATTGGTATTGGATATTCGAAAGATAAACCTTCGTGATTTGGTAAATGTAAGAATGAACAAAAGAGCCAGAATCAGTAAATACCGGTAACGAAAATGGCTTTTCTTTTAAATGATGAGTCATAAGGAAAGCTGAGCACATATGGATGATACATTTGTATCTAGCCATGCCTCCCTGTCTCCAATACCGTCTGGTACCGAAGACAACAGGGACATCCGCTGATCCACCTCGGGACTCGCAGGACGCCATGCCTGTCTGTCCCTCATCGGCTGGGCATCACTGCCGGAGTGCAGGCAACCAAAATTAGGCACACCTTCAATCTGTTTGCCACCGCCGCCGTGCTGGGCGTTCTCGTGTGCATCGCCAAGCTGCTGACCGGCATCCCCATGCCGTACATCAGGCTGGAGTTCCCCCCGCTGCTGGAAGTAACCGTCGGAAGCCTGCTGCTGGTGCACGGTAGGCAGGGAAACACCGCAGGACTGGTTTATCTGCTCTGCTGTTCACTGGCCTTTCCATCTTGTTCACTTGAATTTCTATGCATCGTACACCAATTCCGTTTTTCTTTACCAAGGGCTCAAGTACCTAAGTGCTTCCCATGCAATATTGTCCAAGATTCCATATGCCTGAATTGCAAGTCAAATCAGTATATTTCATTCTTTGGAAGGTAATGCGAGTGATTTTTGTTTTTCAGGTTTATTTCTTCAAGAAAAGAAGATGGGTTTGAGTCCAGATTGTACATAGGTATGTTTTTAATTTTTATATGGATTTGGGAGTATGTATTTTGGAAATCTGGTTTACCTACGACTGATGACACTGGAAGATGTAGACCACATAATGACGCATTTCAATGATTTGGAACTAAGGAGCACATTAATGCATCAACTCCCAATGTCGCGAGAGGAAGAAGAAGACTGGATTCGGAATACTTGGAGAGCCAAACAAAAGGGTGAAGCCTATGTATTTTCAATTATCGAAAAGAAATCAGAAGAATGGCTTGGCAATGTTGGTTTGACAATCAAACCACCATTATCAGCTAGAAGGGCTGAACTGGGAATCGCGATAATGGACAAGACCAAACAAGGTAAAGGATATGGAACGGATGCAGTTCGAACTATGTGTGCATTTGGCTTTCAGATATTGGGATTGAATTCCATAATGTTAAAGCATGTGACGTTCAATGAGCAAGGGAGAAAAGCATATGAAAAGGTAGGGTTTAAGGAGGTCGGCAGGGAACGTCAAGCAACTTTCGTTCTCGGAAAGTTTTATGACATGGTGATTATGGACATTTTACGATCTGAGTTTGAGGCATTGTATCCAAATCTTTCCTTATTTCCTTCGTAACTAGTTTTCAAATGCAATTTTCAAGGCCCGAAGAGTTGGGTCAGACAGGTGAACTTTTTCTGCATTTGTCCAAAGCTTGGGATCAAGCAATTGATCCGGAACGGATGGAAGTTCATATCGAATGATAAAACGAAGGACATCTTTGAGAGATGCTACTGCATTTGTCCAATTTCCATGGTTCAATGCTTTTACGGCATCCTTGAATTCCGGCCAATCCCGTTCTATTCCCAAATTGTCATAGGCTTCCTGAGTTGCTTCCATAAGTTGACGGGCAACTTGCTCACCATAATCCTGGTTGAGTTCAGGGTAATCCTTTCTACGATGGGTAATCGGAAGACCTTGATCAACCTTTACTTTTGCAAATTCAAGGAGCTTTTTGCTTTCATTGAAGGCATTCAAGGCCCAAGCTGTTTGAGGAGGTTCAGCATCAAACTCCAAGAGTTGCTTGATTTTAGGATCCCAAGTCCAGTTCTCTGCCCTAACTTTTAGTTCTTCCACAAATTGTTCCCGCTCATACCAAATGATTGCTTCCTTCAAAAATTTCAAAGTCAAGGAAAGGTTGGTAATTTGGTTGGAATCTGTGGGTTCGGTGTAGAGTTCATAATGAATGGAATCACGATCATGTATCCAACAGTCCAAGGTAAATCCATCGCATGGTACTTCTATATGAGCTATTGCCACCAGCTGGTATCGTTTGAGGATGACTAAATCAATATCATTTACATCTGTCCCTTCTCCTCTCGCCCAAGCTCCAACAAGAAGGATGGCGTCAGTTTCTTCATCGATCAAGTTTTCAAGCGCCCATTGTTTTGCCTTTTCTAATACCATCTGCCATCAATCCAATGCTAAATTTTGTTAACCTCCTGTTGCATAAAAAGATTATCCAAAAAGGAGAGATGGAAAGAAGAACTTGCCATGCCGACTTTGTTCAATGCCTTGCTTGGATTGGAAATTGTATTAAATGAATCCCTTCAATAACAGATCACGAATAGATTAATTGTAGGAAGTGCAAAACAGTGCCAAACTTGACACATATTCGAAATGTAAGCATCATTTCCCATGTAGATCATGGAAAGACCACTTTAAGCGACCATCTGCTTGGCAAGGGTGGTGAGTTGCCGAGACAGCTCATCGGAGAGGCAAGAGCTCTTGATAAATTGGAAGAAGAACAACGTAGAGGCATTACAATAGAATCAAGTTTGGCATCACTGAACATCAAAATTGATGATGAAACAACAATGCATCTGAACCTGATTGATACTCCGGGCCATGTTGATTTTTCCGGCAAAGTTGCTGAAGCCTTACGACTTGTTGATGGGAGCATAGTGCTTGTAGATGCTGTCGAAGGGATCATGGCACAGACATTGACAGTTTTGCGTCAGGCTATGGCAGAATCAATCACCCCTATCCTGATTATCAATAAAGTTGATCGATTGATTACAGAGCTTGAATATACTGAACAACAGATTCAAGTACGAATTCAGGAGCTGATTGCCCAAGTCACGAAAATATGTAAGGAGTTGGCATTTGAAGGATTAAAATTACCCAATTTTAAAAATGGAAGTGTTCTTTTGGTTAGTGCACTTCATGGATGGGGAATTAGCAACCAAGCACTCGAAAAAGAAAGGATCTCAATGAAAGACATAATTGAGACATATAAGACAGGAAAAGTCCATGAGCTTGCCGAAAGACTTCCTTTGGGCGAGGTGGTATCAAAGGCAATTTACCATTGTCTCCCCAATCCAAAAGAGGCCCAAGCCATTAAGTTCCCAAGATTGTTTGTTGACCCTTCCAAGGTTCCAGCTGAAGTTATCAACTCTATCAAAGAATGCGACCCAAACGGAGAAACATATGCAGTAAATGGAAAAATGTTGAAAATCGGTAGAAGTTCAGGGTTTGGATCATTGGTAAGAATTCTGTCAGGAAAAATGAAACGAGGAGACAGGCTATTTTCTGTCAATTTGGGTTCATGGGTCAAGGTGACTAGGGTTGTGAAAATGACTTCCCGAAAAGTGATGGACATCAAGGAGTTGCTTGCAGGTGATGTTGGAGCAGTAGTTTTTTCACCGCCCCTACACCCAGGTGACTTCTTGACAAGCAATGAGGTTGAAAATATCAAACTCCGAAATATTAGCTATGTTCAGGAACCCATAGTAGCAATCAGCATAGAGCCACAAAATATCCGAGACGTCAACCGCTTGCCAAATGTACTTGAAGAAATTGCAGAAGCAACACCAGGATTGGAATTTGAATTTGATTCAGATACAGGAGAAATGATTGCTTTGGGAGTCGGTATGCTTCAACTGGATATTTTAAAAGTGGACTTGGATGAAATTGGCATTAAGGTCGAAACTTCTTCCCCAATGGTTTTAAGCTTTGAAATGCCCCTTCATGAGATTACATTCGAATTGGAGACGTGGGAAGGAATTACAATTCAGGCAGGGCCATCAGATCGATTTCAGGAAGACCCAAGCGACATGGTTCTATATGAGGACAAGCACAACAACAAGCTTTTGCTCGGTCGAAATTATACGTTTTCAGCTGATACCTTGGAAGGTGTCCGAGAAACCTTTCACAATGCAATGAAGGTGTCTCCAACATCCAGACAAAGGGTGAAAAATTTCACTATGAGGATTTCGGAAGGCATAAACTCTCGAAGCGTGAAAAGTTTTGAAAACGGAGTGATATTGACATCAAGTGCAATTCGAAGTGCATTGCTCAAAACTGATGCGAAGATTCATGAGCCATATTATCATGTTTCCATAAATATACCCAATGAATACGTTGGCCCAATGATACAGGAACTGCAACGCAAAGAGGCCAATATTGTTGACATTGAAAATTATGGACAAAACAGCATAATCAAGACGATTGTGCATATCAAGAATATGGCGGATGCAGCAGATCAGTTCCGTCAATTGACTGATGGAAATGTGTTTTGGAGCTATGACAAAGTAGAGTTTAGGCCAACCTACAACTGAAACTTTCATACAAATTATTTTTAAGCAGGTTCAGCATAGTTTAATTTGAATGTCCAATTTAATAAGCGTCAAAGCTTACTGCGAAAAGTGCAAAAAAACCGAACAGATTTCCATTGATCTTGAACAGGAAGAGGTAAAACAGCAGCTTGCATCACATTCAGGAATCTATCCTGTTTCCATCACCCATACAGACCATTCTGCGGTAGTCTACATTGATGGCAATGGGGCAGCCAGAAAAGTGAAATACATTGATTTGGGAACACAACGACTTGAATCCGCGGTTTCATCTCAAGCCTCAATAATACTGAATCTGGCCATGAACAAAAAAAGGGGGACAATTTTTCTTCTGTCAAAAAATAAAAAGGTGAAAGATTTCGTAGTTTCTTTAGGGGAAATTCTAAACGCAAATATACCAATGGACA